>JAAZZC010000074.1 GCA_014239335.1 Verrucomicrobiales bacterium | reverse complement strand
TCATTTATATTGAAGGGAAGAGAATTTACACTAGGAGCGTTCCTGTAGGAGGAGCCGCTGCCAGTTCAGCGATTGCTAAGGAATTTGATATGAGTTTTGCTGATGCCGAAGAGCGTAAGATGCAGGACGGGTTCGTTTCCCTTGGAGGAACGGCGGCGGATCATGAAGATCCAGGAATTGCTGCAATGTCAAAAGTTATTAGGACTACTATGACAAGGCTCCATTCAGAGATTATGCGTACAACGGGTAATTACAGACAGGCAGGAGGAGGTGCACCTACGATTGCCTATTTGTGTGGAGGAAGTGCTGCGATGCCTTATTTGAGAGAATTTTTGGCGGAAAAATTAGGATTCGAAGTCGAATATTTTAATGCATTATCAAGTGTTGGAGTTGGTCCTAGAGTTGATGCTGAGGAGGTTGGGAAAGATGCACATAATTTGGGTGAGCTCGTAGGCTTGGCTCTTCGAGATGTGAGTCCTGATAATGTTTCCATTGATCTTGCTCCAAATGACATTTTAGCAAGGAGGGAACTAGACAAAAAGAAACCGTTCTTATTTGCAGCAGCTGCCTGTTGGTTCATTTTGCTGATTATGGGAGTCCTTTATTATAATAAGGGAGCAAGTACGGCTCAAAGTAATTTGAACCAACTCAATGATGCCCAAGGTGTCTTGTCAGGTTATGCTGGTAAAATTGACAAGGTCGAAGCAGAAGAAAAAAAAGGAGCGGATGAAGCTAAGCCAATTGAAGCGGCCGTTAAAGGGCGGACAACTTATATTGAGATCTTGAATCATCTTAATTCTATTGTTCAAAATGATAATGTATGGTTCGTGCAAGTTGAGCCACTATTCCAAGGTTCTCCGCTAAAGGATGCAGCCAAACTAGGGGAGAATGATGTTAGTGGTAAATTCAAAAAGCCCCTAAAAAAGAAGGACCCGGTGGCTCCCGATGCTAATATTATTACCCATTTTCGGTTGTATGGAATGTATCGTGAGTCTTCACAGAGCCTTTATGGATTTGAAGAGAGGTTAAAGGAGAGCGGCATATTTGATGTAAAGGAAATGGATCAAAATAATAGAACAGTGCGAGAAAAGGGGAGTAATGAATACGCAGGGCTGGTCCGTTATGACCTTCCCTTAGTAGAGCCCATACATACTAACAAAGCTAAGCAATAGCTAATAAATCGAGGAAAAACCTTTTAATTAAATAGGATGAAAAATAACAATTTCCTGAAAATATATTCTATAATCATGATTGCGGGGACGCTCCTCCTTGGATTTTTTATCTATAAAGGGCGTAGCAGTTATAATAAATTAACAGCAACCTTTGAGAACACGGATAATACCGTGAAAAGGCTTCAGGCTAGAAAGATTTTTCCTAACGAGTCAAATTTAGAAGAGAAGCAAGGGAGGGTCACTGCATATGTTGGAGCCGTTGATAAGCTCAAGGCTAAGGTGCTCGAAGGGCAGTCGGCTCTTAAAGAGGATTTAACTGAACAGGATTTTCGTCAGTTCATGAATCAGGAGAGTGAGGCCATTGTAGCCTTGGCCGCCAAAAATAAAATGATTCTACCGGAGAATTTTGCATTTGGGCTAGATGCTTATAAGCTGGGAAAGCCTTTCCTTAAGGGGGCTATCGGCAGGCTCGAATGGCAGCTAAATGCTGCTAAACAATTTATTAAAATTGCGGCTGACTCAGGGATTGATTCGATTGATGAGTTTAACCGGGATGAGTTCCAAGAAGAGAACGAAGCTGCAGAGCCGAAAGAAGAGAAGGGGACAAGAAAGCAACAATCAACACCTTCAAATAGAAATAAGCCTTCCGTTAATCCGATGGTTGGAGCAGATAAAGTTATGGAGACGTACAGGGTGACGACGGAGGTCACTGGTAGTTACGAGTCACTCACTACCTTTTTGAATGGCCTCGCCTCGGATAAGGACACTTTCCTATGGGTCAGGAAGATTCGGATCGAAAATGAAAATCAGGAAAGTCCGCGGGTCGGAGAGATTAGTCTTCCCGTGCCAGTCGCCGGCGCTGTACCGGATGATGATGGAAAGACAGCGGAGATTGATGCTGCCGTACTATTTGGAAATGAGAAAATGCGGGCCAGAATTGTAATTGATGCTGTCCGTTTTAAGGGTGAAGTGGCTGTCAGTGAAGATAAGAAAACTGCCAGTTCGTAATAAATTTCAGTAACTAATATAAGATTTAAATCAATGAACAAACACTACGATAAGATAATTCTTGTTTTTGTTGTGATCGTCACGGTTGCTTTAGCCGCGGTTTGGATCCCAGGTTACTTGGAGCTCAAAACAAAATTTCAAGTAGACGAGAGGTCATCTGGTAAAGCTATTTTTGGTGAAGCAAGCGCAGACGGGATTCAAGAAACAGTTGATCATTTGCAAAGAGACGTTAAGTGGGTGACTCCGACACTTGAAGGTGTTCCTGAGAAACCGCTGCCTCTTACTCGGTCCATTCCAATATGGGTGCAAAATGATAAGGAGATTGACTTGCTTGATCCTGATGCTCCGAAGATCCGACCCCCGTTGGATAATTCTTGGGCATTTAAGTATGGTGTAAATGTAGGTAGAGATGATCTGCTTACGCTAGATGAAGACAATGATGGCTATAACACCTTGGAAGAGTTTAATGGAGGTAAGACGAACCCAAGCGATCCAGAAAGTCATCCCGCTTACGCAACTAAATTGACACTTTCTGAAATTAAAGAAGACACTTACGCTTTGATATACAGGACCGGTGATAATCCTGAAGGTGAGTTCGGCGTACGCGAAGAGGCGACTCGTTATGAGGCGGATCCGCCTAGGGTTCCTCCTAGAAGGAAGTCACATTTCCTTAAAATGAACACAGATTTTGGAACTCATCCAGGCCATGAAGACCGTTATAAAATCACGGCCTTTGAAAAGAAGACAGCGCCGGGAGGGGCCGGAGGAATTCCTGTTCCTGCGCATTTACTTACCATTGCTGATAAAACTTCCGGGAAAGAGATCAAACTCGAGTATAAGAAATCAATTTTGGAAACCACTTACTATGCTGTAATAGACTTTCAATTGCCTGGTAGTGAATCCAAACTAGGACCGTTCAAAGTTGGTGAAAGCTTTGAATTATCAACTGAGCCAGGTGCAAAATACGAGATTATTGAACTTCAAGGAACCCTCGAAAAGGGTGTAAAACTGCGTAAAACAGGTCCTGATGGAGCATCTCCACAGGACATAACTATCTCAGCTGGAAAGAAAAATGCTTAATTGTGTATTTTCGCCTTTCCAAATAGACTAAATCAACTCTATAAGTTACATTTACTAGCTAAAGAACCCCAATATCAGAATTTTATAATTTAACTAATAACTATGATTCCCTCATCTCGCCTATCCAAGTTCCTTAAACAAGGGTTTAGTGTTGCTTTTATATCAGCTGCGATTTGCTCCGCGAATTTGTATGCTGGCCCAGCTGGCGATGCTGCTTCAGCTAAAGAAGATTCTGCCGCAGCAACAACTTTAAGTGACATTGCTGAAAGAGAAATGATACGCCGTTTGCAACGTGTCAAAGACGCTGAGATAGGACTTGATGAAGGTCAGGCACTAGAGGCTGACAATGATTTTGATGGAGCACGCGCAAAATATAAATTAGCACTTGAAAATATACCGAGAGCTCCACTCGTAAAATCCAAGAGGGACAGGGCAACTAAACTTTTTGCTGATGTCAGTGTAAAGTTGGCTCATCAACGCGCGACTGAGGGGCGCCGTGAAGAGGCTAAAGAATTGCTCGACGCCGTACTTGTAGATGAAGTTGATCCAAGCCATTCCGAAGCTAAGAAAATCATGCTGCGCTTGCAAGATCCAGAATGGTATAACCATGCATTGACTCCTGAACATGTTACTAACGTTGCGGAAGTTGATCGGTTACTGAAAGTGGCTAAAGGCTATTTCAATCTTGGTGACTTTGATAATTCTGAAAGTCAGTACGATGCGGTGTTACGAATTGACCGTTACAATACTGCAGCTCGTAGGGGACAGGAAGAAATTGAGAAAGCTCGTATAGATTATCATAAGAGCTCAAGAGCACACACACGCGGACGCTTAATGCGTCAGGTCGATGAGGCATGGGAGACTCAAGTTCCTCTTCTCTCAGTCGAGGGCCGTGACGTTGGCGGAGGCGGTGATGATTCGACTGGTCGTGAATATATCGCACGTAAGCTTCGTGAGACGATACTTCCTCAAGTTCTTTTTGATGAGGCTACAGTTGATGAAGCTATTGAGTTTTTGAGACAGAAGAGTAGGGAGCATGATCCATTTGAGACTAACGAGGCTGAGAAGGGTGTTAATATTGTTCGCAAACAAAATGCGGCTAGTCCTGACGGGGCCGCTCCTGTAGAGGAGCAGACAATTAGTCTTCGCTTAACCAACGTACCACTCGCAGAGGCTCTCCGTTACGTGGCAGAAGGTTCTGGCATGAAGTACAAGATTGAGCCTTACACAGTGGTTATCGTCCCACTCTGGGCGGGAACTAACGATCTATATACTAGGACATTTCGTGTGCCTCCTGATTTTCTTTCATCTGCCAGTGATGGTGGTGGCGCTGGAGGTGGAGACGTGGTTGATGATCCATTCGCTACTGGCGGTGGTGATGGTGGAACAGCGTTGAAGCCACGTCAGACTGCTAAGGAAATTCTCATGTCACAGGGAATCACTTTCCCAGAAGGTGCTAGTGCATTCTTTAATCCAAGAACATCAACACTAGTTGCTAGAAATACACAAAATAACATGGAGCTCATTGAGGTCCTCGTTCAAGAACTGTTAAAGGCTGTAGCTTCTCAGGTTTATATTACTACTAAGTTTGTTGAGATTACTCAGACCAATTTGGATGAGATTGGATTTGACTGGATGATGGGTCAGTTCAATATGCCTGGAAGTAATAGAATTTTTGGAGGCGGTGGAACAATTGGTAACCAGCGCGGAGGTGAATCACCAGGAAACGATTACACTTTTGTGCCACCAGGAGGTGGAACGACTCCGGTGCCAACAGGAAGATTTCCTGTAACATCAGGACTCAGATTTGGATTGGATGGAATACAAAGTAATGCGATCGATGGTTTGCTTCAGGAGAAGCTTCTGACTAGCAATATTTCACCTGCCATTTTTGGTGTTGGTGGTGTACTTACTGATCCTCAATTCCAGGTAGTAATAAGAGCGCTCAATCAGAAGAAGGGTGCTGATTTGATGACTGCACCAAGTGTCGTGACTCGTTCAGGTCAGAGAGCGAAAATCGAAATTATTAGAGAGTTCATTTATCCAACTGAATATGATCCACCAGAAATTCCACAGGAGTTCTTTGGTGGAGGAATCCAGGGCGGTGGTGGCCTCGGCGGTGGTCTCGGTGGCCTCGGTGGCCTCGGTGGTGGTGGCGGTGGCGCTGCAGGTGGTTTCCCTGTGACACCAGCTAACCCAACATCATTTGAGATGAGACCTGTAGGTGTAACTCTTGAGGTTGATCCAGTAGTAGGAGCTGATGGCTTTACTCTAGAGCTTAACATTGCCCCAGAGGTCACAGAGTTTGAGGGATTTGTTAACTACGGAAGTCCAATTCAAACAGGAGCCGTCGATGCTCTTGGTCAGCCAACGACTATTGTTCTTACTGAGAACCGTATTGAACAGCCCGTTTTCTCTACTAGGAAATTAACTACTTCTGTTACAATTTGGGACGGGCAAACTGTCGCAATTGGTGGCTTAATCCGCGAGGACGTTCAAAACGTTCAAGATAAGGTGCCACTCTTTGGAGATATTCCACTCATTGGAAGATTCTTCAGGACTACCTCAGAGCAGCATTTCAAGAAAAACCTCATGATATTTGTAACTGGAAGGTTGATTGACCCAGCAGGTCAGCCGGTCAATTCAAATGTTACAGGAGGAGCGAATCCAGAGTCAGGCACAGCTGCTGACGGAGCAGCAATTGACCTTGGATTGGGTGCAGGTGGAGCTTCTGACGCGTTGTTTAATAACTAGAGGGCTCGACTAACTTATAATTTAATTAACGGGGAAGGTTATAGCCTTCCCCGTTTTTTTATATTTGCGTGAAGCTGGATAACATCCAATGTATCTAAATGGTTGTCGTTGGGTTAACGGGTGGTATTGCGATGGGGAAATCAGTAGTCCTTGCTGGGATAAAAACAATTATTGAAGATGCCCGAATATTTGATGCTGATCAGTGCGTCAGTGAACTGTTGACACATAAGGAAACATGCGAGAAAGTATCATCTGAGTTTGGTGATTCTTCACTAACTGATGACGGTCAGATTGACCGTCATTACCTGCGAAAGCGGGCCTTCGATAGCGCTGATCAGCGTGCAAAACTTGAAGGCATTTTGCATCCGGGGGTTCATAAGGAATATTTGGGTGCTCTAAATTTAGCTGAGCGAGACAATATTCCATTCCTCATTGCCGACATACCGTTGCTTTATGAGTCATCGTACAATTACGATCAAGATTTGACTCTTGTCGTTGCGAGCGATCATAAAACACAAATGGAACGTCTACTGATGAGGCCGGGGATTAGTGAAGAGATGGCTCGAAAAATGATCGAAGCGCAATTGCCAATCGAAAAAAAAGTAGAACTTGCTGACCATGTCATATGGAATTCAGGTTCGATAAAACAACTAGAAAAACAAATTTATTATTTTGCCCTATGGCTAAAGAAAAAGAATTAAAGGATGATGAAGCCCCTAATGAGGTCAAATCAAAAAAAACCGCTTCAAAGAAAAAGACGGTCAGGAAAAAAGTCGTTAGAAAGAAAAAAATAGCGAAGAAAAAGGTTGCGAAGGAAAAGGCATCAAGCCTTACCGAGGAAGAACTTGAGGCTATTAAAAACGATCCTTTAGATAATAATGACGAGCTGTCTGTGGCACCAGAGCCAGAGCCAGAGCCAGAGCCAGAGCCAGAGCCAGAGCCAGAGCCAGAGCCAGAGCCAGAGCCAGAGCCAGGACCTCCACCGCCAGAAGAGATTGATTTAGCTGAATTTCAAAATCGATCAATGGTTGAGCTCTATGAGTTAGGGTCTTCACTCGGTTTGCGAGTAGGTGGTATGCGCTCTAAGCATGATATCGTATTTGAAATACTCTGTCATTGGGGTAAGCGTGGAACAAAGATTCGGTCTCATGGATTTTTGGAGACGGCTAAAGATGGGTACGGGTTCCTTCGAGTCCCCTCCTTCAGTTTTGCTAAACATGCCGATGATATTTATATTGGTTCGAACTTCATCAAACAGTATGACTTAAGAATTGGCAATTTGGTTACGGTCATTGCTAGGGCGCCTAAAGACAGGGAGAGATTCTTATCAACTAATGAGGTTATTGAGATTGAAGGTATACCTGCTGAAGATTGGGAGTCACCTCCCGTATTTGAAAATCTAACTGCGATTTCTCCACGTGAGAGAATAATACTAGAGCCCTCAGACGGGCTATCAGTTAGCCCCAGAGTCGTTGACCTTATAGCGCCCCTTGGTAAGGGGCAGAGAGGAGTTATTGTAGCTCCTCCTCGTGGGGGGAAGACTATCCTTCTTAAGCAGATTGCCAAGTCGATTGTCGATAATCACAAAGAGGTTGAATTGTTGATATTACTATTAGATGAGAGGCCCGAAGAGGTTACTGACTTTGAGGAAAGTGTTCCAGGCGCTCAGGTATATAGTTCTACTTTTGATGAGAGCCCTGACCGTCATGTGTCAGTCGCAGAATTGGTAGCTGAACGGGCAAAGAGGGTCACTGAAATGGGCAAAGATGCAGTTATACTTATGGACAGTTTGACTCGTCTGGCTCGAGGTTATAATGGCCTTATTTCTACTGGGGGAAGAGGTAGAGGACGTAGAGGCAATAAGGGGCAGAGTAAGGGAAGGACAGGATCAGGAGGGCTTGATACGAGAGCGCTGCCCAAGGCTAGGAAAATATTTAGCATTGCTCGTAACGCGGAGGAAGGCGGTAGTCTTACTATGCTTGCAACGGCACTAATCGATACTGGCAGTCGAGCAGATGAGATCATTTTTGAGGAATTCAAGGGCAGTGGAAATATGGAGATACAACTCGACCGTGAATTGCTTGAGAGGAGAATTTATCCGGCCATTAATATTCCAAAGTCAGGAACACGTAAAGATGAGCTTCTCTATCATCCTGACGAATTTAAGAGAATAGGAATGCTTCGTCGACAGCTAGCACAAAGGCCCGGAGGAGAGGCAATGGAAGTTCTCATTGATCATATACAAAATTCAGCATCAAATGCTGAATTGTTGCTGACAGGATTGAGGTAACGAAAGTATTAGATCAGTAGGGAATGGATCCTCAAAGTAAAGAGTCTTCAGTAGATAGAGATTATGTCTATATAGAAGATGAAGAGGCATTGAATCGTTTCATAAACGAAATAGAAGACTCTGGCTATGCCCGCTGTGCAATTGATACTGAAGCTGACAGTCTACATTGTTATGAAGAGAAGCTTTGTCTTATTCAGTTTGCAGTTGAAGATAGGTTTGCCATTATCGACCCTTTGAGTATTGGTGATTTGTCGCGGCTTATTGACTTCATTAACCGGACCGAGGTTTGGTTGCATGGAGCGGACTTTGACATGCGTATGTTAAAACGAACTTATGGAAGTGTTCCTGAAGTGGTTCATGACACGCAGACAGCTTCAAGGCTTCTAGGCGTTAAAAAATTTGGATTAGTTAATTTAGTGGAAGATCACTTTGGTGTTGTTCTTCCGAAAACGTCTCAAAAAGCAGATTGGGGAAAAAGACCATTATCAGAAAAAATGCTCGAATATGCAGTGAATGATGTCAGATATTTATTGAAGATGGCGGACACTCTCACATCGCGCCTAAAAAAAGTAGAGCGGTGGGATTGGTTCGTCGAGTCATGTGAATCAGCAAAAGAGTTAGCATCTGTAATTAAAGAGAAGGACGAGGATCTGGTATGGCGAATTTCGGGATGGGGTAAGCTCGAGCAAGAAGGAATGGCATTTTTGCGAGCCCTTTGGTTTTGGAGAGACGGTGAAGCGGAGAGGAGAGATAGGCCTGCTTTTAAAATTATTGGGAACCACGATCTTTTACGGTTTTCACAGGATCTTCAGAAAGGGATTGAAGTTAGGTTGCCTTCAAGATTTCCAAGTCAGCCAGTCAAAAGATTCAGAAAAGCTATAGAATCAGTCAAAGAGTTGATGCCAACTGATTTTCCTGAGCGGCCTAAGAGAGTCAAAGGAAAGCGTGATCCTGCGGCAGAAAAGAAATTCGATAAATTAAAGAATCTCAGAGACAGCGTCAGCGAAGAGCTCGACATTGACCCGACACTCATTGCTTCACGGGCAACGCTGGAAAGAGTCGCGGCTTCACCTCGAGATGCTGGTGAAATTCTACTTAATTGGCAAAAGAATTTACTGATAGAGGTTATTGATGTGATCCAGTAACCTGAATTTGCTTTAAATAGGGCTTCAGTACTATTTCTTTCGTTCTTTTTACGTAATAGAAGTAAATTATCATCAATGGATCTCAATTAGCTAGGAAAGACAAATACTGCCAATAATATATTATTTGCAATAATTGATAAATTATTACTTATTGTAAAGGTATATTAAATATTAATAGAACCTAATATGGCAGTACATTCAGGAAATAATTCCAAATTTTCAAAATTACTTAAATCTCGTAGATTTGAAATAGAATGTCAGCAATGCGGCGGGAAATTATCGATTAGTATTGAGGAAGGCGAAAAGAAGCATGATTGTCCATTCTGTGATGAGAATAAGATATCAAATTCCCAATCTCACAAATTGCATGTTGAGTCTCAGGCGCTGAGGTTCCCTCATTCATTAAAGAGGGGAGAACTGACTTGGCACGATCGCCACATTAAGGAAAAGCGTTCATGGATGCGGCGCAAGAAAATGCAACAGTCTTTCGATAAGAGCTTTGATTTCGTAATGAATCGGACCGGGAGAATTTTTGCTTTGGGACTGGCTGGTGTTGTGGGGCTTGGTGTTATTGTCTTTGCATTAGGCGGCAATTAATCCTTTTCCCTAAGATAACACTGAATCAATCATTGGTCGCATTACTTGGCATCGTAATTTTGAAAGCTGTCACGATACCTGGAGTGCTTTTGACGGAGATCTTTCCTTCATGAGCTTCAATGGCGCGCTTTACAATGGATAATCCGAGCCCCGTTCCTTTTTTTTCTGTTCCATGGCTCTGATCGATTCTGTAGAATCTCTTAAAAATAAATTCTAATGCTTCTGAGGGTATGCCGATTCCGTCATCTTTAACTGTTATGGTGTCTTCATCAGGCCCTCGATCTAATGATATCGTAATCTTTAGGTTAGGTTCATCGTTTTCCTTTAGAGCATTTTCAATGAGATTAAAGAGGATCTGGTCCCAGTAAAAAGCATCACCGTTGATGTTTGAGTTTTCAGGAAATTTCAGTGCTGCGGTGGCTTGTTTTTGCTCAAATAATGGATTTAATCGTGTGATGACTTCTTCTGTGCAATCCTTTAAATTGAAGGGTTTTATCTGTATTGTATCTGAATGTGATTCCAGTTTAGATATGGTAAGCATGTCTTCGATGATTCGAGCTATGCGGTTACCATGTTTTTGCATTACATTTAAAAATTTAAGAGAATTTTCTTTGTCGGTAATTTCACTATCAATTAAATTTTCCAGATAACCGTTAATGATTGTGAGAGGAGTGCGGAGTTCGTGAGACGCATTAGCGACAAAGTCTTTCCTTACTAAGTCGAGATTTCTGGCGTCAGTGACGTCTCGTAGAACAACTCTTGCGCGGCTGACTGATTTTACGCCGGTCAAAGTCAGTGGTGCCACTTCGACTTCGAGTGTCCTAGCTGAATGCTCTGAGTCATTAGGGATTTGGTGTTGGATCTCAATTGTTTCTATGCGTTGAGTGTTAATTGATTTCTGTATTAATTTGATTAATTCTGTGTTTTTGATGTAGTCGGCGGCATCCAACTCGAGTGGAGGGGTTGCCCATCCAAAGAGTTTGCAAGCGCTAGGATTAGTGAAACGAATTTTAAGTCCTTGATCAAAGACGATTACAGCATCAGCGAGGCCGTTTACTACAGCGGTAATAAGATCTTCCCTTCTTTCTACACGTTTCTCTAATGCTTCAGCTTCGAATATTTGATCAATGATTAGATTCTCGAGTTGCTGATAGGTTGAGTGATGGGCTTTAGCGGAGTGACCGGTCAATAGCTTTCTGTCATTGCTTTTAAGGGCCAGAGCCAATTTAGAAATTCTTCTTTGATTCTTTCTTCTCTGAAATACGAGAATTAAGAAAAGAACTGCAATTAATAGAATGTAATAAAATGTCACGCGATGTTCCTGTATTGATAACCGACACCGCGGACAGTTTCAATACAGCGTGACAAATCACCTAACTTTTCTCGGAGTCTCTTGATATGAGTATCTAGGGTTCTCGAGTTTGCGGTGTCCCTGTACCCCCAAACTTCTCGCAATAAATCCTCACGATTTTGTACAGTCCCTTCTCTCTCTACCATCAGGATTAGTAATTTAAATTCAGTTGGAGTAAGGTCTATTTGCTCTCCTGACACAAAGCAATGAAGGGAATTTTTGTCTAGCCGGAATTTTCCTGAATTGATGATAGAGTTTGCAGGAGTTGTTCTTATTCTCCTCAGAAGAGCTTTGACTCTTAATACTAGCTCTTTTGGGCTGAAAGGTTTTGTTAGATAATCATCTGCTCCCATTTCCAGTCCGGTAATCACATCATCTAGCTGTGCCTTTGCGGTTAGCATTATGACTGGTATATCTTTGGTCCTACTGTCGAGTCGGAGCTCTTTAAATACTGTAAATCCATCCATTTTTGGCAGCATCAGATCAAGAATGATCAGATCGGGTCCTTTTTCTTTGGCTATTTCAAAAGCTTCGGCACCATCTTTTGCAAGCAATGTGTCCATGGATTCACGCTCTAAATTGAAGCTTATGAGTTCCCTTATATCGGACTCATCTTCTGCTATTAAGACAGTGTACATATAATGTTACATATTTGCAGTAACTGTATTAAGATAAAATAATTAATAGTTACAATTGTGGCACAATTGATTTGTTTCAATGATTAACATTAAACGGCAATGCTGAAACCGTTAGAGTTCACATAAAAACAGCAAAAATAAAGATTATTAAATTTGTTTGTTAGTGGATATTTTCCTTATCGCTAAAAACTCGGTAACTCCAATAAATTAGCTAGGAAAAATTAATCGACAGTACCTGTAGCGCTTTGAATAACATTGAGGCAGTGATTCGCTATTTTCTCTAGTTGATTGTTGATATCAATTTGAAGCATTTCACGTTTGAGGTCACCGTCTTCTTGCATCCTGGATAGAGATGCTTTGTTTAAATTGCGTCGCATCTCATCAGCATTGGATTCGAATTCTTCTGCTTCTTTAAGAATATTGAGAGAAATGGGAGGTGTTATATTGCTGCGAGTGAAGGTAAGAAACTCACCGACTAGCTGAGTAAATCTTTTGAGTTCTAATGTGGTTTCGTCAGAAAATGGGCTGTGACCCTTTCGGTTCCTTCGATCAGTGAGCATAACGAGTCGATGGACGCAATCACTAGCCTCTTCTAATTCGGATACGATACGTATCATGGAGCTTACGTCATTTGCGTTTCTGTGGCTCAGTTCCGCTGATGATAGTCGAACAAGATATTGAGTAATGTCTGCCATGCATTGGTCCGTAGTGTTCTCAAGATCTTTGGACTTT
>JAAZZC010000135.1 GCA_014239335.1 Verrucomicrobiales bacterium | reverse complement strand
TCGTTTGCCTCGACGCAGAAACTGGTAAACTGATATGGAAAAAGAATCTCGTTACTGATTTTGGTGGTAAGATGATGTCAGGGTGGAAATATAGTGAATCTCCATTAGTGGACAGTGATAAAGTTATCTGCACGCCAGGAGGCAAGGAAGGAACATTACTGGCCCTTAACCGTAAAACGGGTGACAAAATATGGCAGACTAAGGACTGGACAGACGCTGCCGCATATTCGTCCATTATCATTGCTACTATCCATGGCACCCGACAATACATACAACTCACTGGCAATAGCGTTGCAGGGGTCGAACCTGAGACTGGTAAAATACTTTGGAGAGCTAACCGTAAAGGTCAGACTGCTGTCATCACAACCCCCGTCGTCGCCAAAGACATAGTCTTCGTGACTTCAGGATATGGGGTCGGTTGTAACGGGTTTAAAATCAGTAAAAACGGTAGCAAGTGGTCAAGCGAAGAAATCTATGCGAACAAGACCATCGCCAATCATCACGGAGGCGTTGTCCTGATCAACGGTTACGTCTATGGATCCACTGGAGGCACCTTTAGATGCCTTGAACTCGAAACCGGAAACGAAATATTCAAAGAACGCAGCGCAGGTAAAGGTTCTACATTATTCGCTGGGGGCAGGTTTATACTGCGTAGCGAAAAAGGTCCTGTGGCTCTAATCAAAGCCACACCAAAGGGAATGACTGAAATAAGTAAGTTTGAGCAACCGAATCGTAGTGAATACAAAGCATGGCCTCACCCAGTAGTGGCTAACGGCAACCTTTACCTTCGCGATCAGGACATTCTACTGTGTTATAAAATTAGAGGAAATTAGATCTGGGAGAATAAGATTATATTTTCCCCGACACAAAAATTCATCAGAGCCGCTAAGAGGCCATTTATCCAAAAAGATCCATGATCGGCTCTGTGACACCGTCAGGAGTAACATAGAAAGGCCGTTGTTCAACATTGTAATGGTGATCATGAGGGATTCCCAAGGCCCGATAAATGCTCGCGTGTAATTGCTGAGTAGAAACCGGATCCTTGACCGTAGTGCAGGGACGCTCATCAGCAGTCTCTCCATATACGAATCCTTTTTTAACTCCCCCACCGAAAAGCAACACACTCCCTGCCCCAGTGAAGTGCCGATGCATACCATAATGCTGAAGACCCTCAATCTTTGGCGGCACATTAACCTGATCCTTTACTCTCTTTTCAGGCTTGCCCTCCATCATCATGTCTCGGCTAAATTCAGTAGCAAGGACAATCAGTGTACGATCAAGTAACTTCCGCTCCTCAAGATCTAAGACGAGCTGAGCAATTGGCGCATCAATCATGGCCTTAAGCTCCTTCATTCTAGTGTGCCCATTGTCATGAGTGTCCCAATATTTAAAAGGATAGTAACCATGAGTAACCTCAATGAAACGGGCCCCCGCTTCAGTTAATCTGCGAGCAAGAAGACAACCCAGTCCAAAACGACCACCTACCTTATAAGTATCGTAGCTCTCCTTTGATTCGAGGCTCAGATCGAAGGCCTTTCGGGCCTTAGGGCTAGATAGAAGCCGATGCGCATTATCAATTGATTTCAATAAAGATTCACGTTGATATTCGGATCCGTGCCGCTGTATCGGACTGTCAGCGAGTAACTTCTTGTACTCTTGATATCGTCTAGCAAAGCGCGTATCGCTCATTCCTTCAGGAGGTTTGACCGCCTCAACTGCCTGATCAGGTTCGACGAGAAAGAAAGGCGCAAACTCACTACCTAAAAATCCCGATGTATGGAAAGCCTTGAGCGATTCTTTTTCTCCACTGTCAAAAGTCTGTCCGATATCAATGAAAGCCGGAAGGTCCGGATTTAGCGGTCCAAGGGTACGAGCGACCCACGAACCAATGTGCGGAGCAGCCACTGTTAGCGGCGGCTCATAAGCAGTGTGCCAATGATATTGATGGCGGCTATGAAGAATAAATCCAAGGTCAGCTGCCTGATAAGTTTTAATCAATGTTCCGCGATCCATGACCGCTCCTATCTTTTCTAATCCCTCTGTGAATTTGAGCCCGTCAACGGCAGTATCAATGGCGGGAAAAGTGGACAGGACACGTTTTGGATCAAGTCCCTTCTCGTAGGGAACGTAACGTTTTGGATCAAAAGTGTCCGTACTGGCCATGCCTCCAGCCATCCAAAGAACTATTACAGTATCCGCAGTAGAATTGAGAGCCTGTTCCTTTACCTTGGCGGCCAAAGATTCGGACGGAGAACCGGCAGCCAGGGCACCTAGTGTCGCGGTCGAGGCTGTTGAAATAAAATCACGTCTATCAATGTTAGTCTTCATTTATTGCTTTGTTGTATTTAGTGAATTAACTGGAACTCTGGATGCATTGCAAGCATCCAGAGAAGATCTTCTACCCCCTTAGCGTTGACTGGATCACCAACGATCTTGTGAGCGGTCTTTAGCTCCAGGCTAGACGGGAGACGGCCCAAAGCACTGGAAAATATAGAACCAATGATTGACTCAGGACCCTGCTTCCGCTTCACCCATTCCTGCCCACCACGCGTCATTAAATCGGCAAGAGGCTTACCATTAGATAATTCTATCAATTGTGCAGTAGTGGCAGTCGATTCGCGTCGCGTCACGACAACGTCACGCTTGGGCCTTCCTAGGGTTCGCATGAGCCTATCAAGGTTCCTCATTCCTGCCCTCTTACGGCCAGTGTCTCTGGCCTTTGCATCAGCACTCGCGGCAAGAACAACCTGATCAATACCGTCAAGGAACTGCTCAGCCGACATGCGCCGCACAACAGGCCCCTCAAAAATGTATTCTTTTACATCATCGCCAAGCGCCACTGACGGACGCTGGTAAGCATTGGAAGTGAGAATTAAATTTATTGTATGCTTCAGGTCATACCCGTGCTGAGCCAAATCGACGGCGAGCCAGTCCAGCAGATCCTGATTCCAACTAAGATTATCCATTTCATCTACCGGTTCTACTAATCCGCGGCCAAGAAAAATCGCCCATAACCGGTTCACTGCCGTCCTCGCTAGCCTTCCGTTCTTCGGTGAAGTTATAATACCCGCTAACTGCTTGACTCGCTCAGAGCGCGAAGCTTTGGGATCAACGTCGCCGAGTTCCGGATATAGGAACGCGGGAGAAGCCTTTTCGCCTATCGGCTTATTGCAGCGATGAATGTCCATGGGGCCATCAGAGAAGATCGAAGCCAGTGCATATGTCTGCTTTAGGGTCCAATCATTGATAAAGGAATCGTGGCAAGAAGCACATTTTATATTTAAACCAAGGAACACTTGAGCAACGTTCTGCGCTGCCTGCATCTCGGCGACCTGTGAAGCATTGACCGTTCCGCGCCATACGATGCCCTTAATAAAGCCATCAGAACCATTGACCGGATCAATTAATTCACGAACGAACTGATCATAGGGTTTGTTTTCAATGAGAGATTTTTTTAACCAGTCAGTGATCTTTTTACCTCCTCCTCCATGATATTGGCGCGTATAACTATTTCGGAAGCAGTCATTCCAAAAAGTAATCCAATGCTCAGCATAACGCTCATTATCATTCAATAATTCAGAGACGAGGCGAGCACGCTTTCCTTTACCTTTATCAGCGCTGAATTTGTTAATCTCATCTGAACTTGGAAGCAATCCAATCGTATCAAGAAAAGCTCGCCGCGCATAGGCACTGTCGCTCACAGATGCTTTCGGATCCAGATTATGTTTCTTGTAATATGGAGACAAAAAACGATCAATCGGGTTAGGCTCTGGCCCCTCAGGCAGATTGACCTTGCGTGGAGCCACGGGAGCGTTTCGGAACTTTGCAAAAGTGAAGCCCTTTTCCCATCTCAATCCCTGGTCTATCCATGCGCGCAAAAGAGCAACCTCGGCAAGAGGCAAACGATCACCTTTGGGCGGCATAAACTCATCCGAATCATTACTGAGTAATAACTTAATTAACAGACTAGCCGAACCCTTACCCTTAACGATTACCGGACCACTATCTGCACCCGCCTCCACCGCATGCACATGGTCAATACTGAACCCTCCTTTACTGTTACCATCAGCATGACACTTGGTGCAGTTCTTCTGTAGGATCGGTTTAATATCGGAAGCAAAATCAATAATTTTATTTGTTGAATCCGGCATCTCCCGAGGCACCGGAGTAGCTGCGGACCCTAGGGAGGTTACGAGCACAGTGATGATCTGCCAGACTGTTAAAATTGCCATTTTTTGACCCATGTTTTTTCCGCGGTTAAACTGAATTTATTTTAGATCCAATTTTGTCACTTGTCAGGACAAATCGAATAACTTAGCAACAGCAATATCCTCAAAAAAACAAAAAATAGCTTTCCACCAGCACCATTGACAAGGCCAAGCAATTAATGGTTACATCAAAAAAATGCCTCCACTCCTATCTGTTAACAAAATAATTTTGAAAACTCTACTCCTTTCAGCATTAACAGTATTTCTAGCCGAGCACAGCATCTCAAGTCGCCTTCAGGCAGCACCAAAAGCAGATGAAAAATCAAAAATAATGGATGCCTTGGTCCATTATGCCGAGACTATCATCAAGCATGGCCGGGACACGTACGGCGAAAAACATACTCCGTTATTCTCCGATTATCTTGAAGTGAACACTCTCAAAGCCCCTGAGAAAATGTACATTCATCGTCTCGGAGGACCAGGCCCCAGATCCAAACAGCCGTTCCAACCTGTCATCTCCTCGAACCTTGCCTACCAAGGCAACTTGATGCGTTTCCTTGTGGGAATCAGCGAACTGACTCGTGACTCAAGATATAAGAACGCATACAAGGAATGTATCCACTATTACTTTGCAAACTATCAAGCCCCTAATGGACTACTCCAGATGGGTCATCACAGATGGGTCAATCTGCAAACTGATCGCTACGACGGTAACGATTGGCCGGCAGGGAAGAGTGGACACGAAATGAAAAGAGACTACCCATACTATCCGATCTTTTGGGAGACTGACCCAGTCGCAACGCGCCGAATGCTGGCCGCTCATTGGAGTTCGCACATTCAAGACTGGGGATTCATGAATTTTACTCGACATGGCAGCTATGTTAAAGAGCTCAATGAAGATACTTTATGGAATCATCCCATCACCAAACCAGTCATTGGAATCGTAAAAGGAAACCTTACTTTTTTCGATTCGGGTTCTGACATAATTTATGCTGGAGCTCAACTCGGCTCGCTAAGTAAAAATAAAAAACCTTTGTTTTGGGCTAAGCGGCTATATGCGCGTTACTCCGATAGCGCACACCCAAAAACGGGACTGCCTCCATGGCACCATACATCGTTACGTGAATTTGGTTCAGCAAATGAACCAGTGCCAGAATACGCATTGATAACTCGTGGATCCGCGGGACTACTTGGAAATGGCGGAGTGGCAATGCTTCGTATCGGTGAAGATCTTGGCAAAGATGGCCAATATTATCGTGACTCAATGCTGAGCCACCTAAAGGCATATGCAAAATATGCGTACATTCCAAAAGAAAACCTCCTTAAAAATCTTCTCATGGATGGGACCGATCTGGCCGAGCGAGAGAAACAAAACAAAGCCAAATCAGGAGAACCCCCTTCGGCAGCTTGGCAACCATGGTCACCGGATCCCAATACAATTATCGCGTATGCGATTTGTTACAAACAAAATAAGGACAACACAATATGGGAAACTTTGAAATCAATGATCAGAGGCAATGGACTAGGTGACATAGGTGACCCTGGTGGTAAAAATACTAAACTAAATCTAAGAACCGATGCTTCGAACGCCCTTCTCATTTTTCCTTTAGTGGAACTTTTTCAAGCCACTAAAAACAAAAACTATCTCGAACTAGGAAGCGTCATTGCCAACAACGCCTCCAAGAAACATTTTAGACACAAACAAGGATTATTCACTCCGAGCTCACTTCACCGTACAGCCAATCTTTGTTCAGCTGAACCCTTAGCCCTATTAACGCTGGAAGCAGCATTAAGAAACAAGATGGATAAAATTCCTACTTACGCCGGAAGCAATGAAGGTGAAGCAGTTCCTTATCTAAGGCCACTTAAGATTCGTCCTTATAAGCCTAAAGCTTCTCACCTCGCTTACTCATATGCCACTGAAGCCATATGTGATGACCTATTACCTGCCTCATCCTCTGACACAGGTGTGCCCGTGATGGCTTGGCAAAATGTCAAAAAAGCGACAAATGAGGCGACCGTTGATTTTCCCGATATTCTAACTGGTCCAGTGACGATAGAGGGAATGGTTGACCACTCGGAAACTCGAAATTCAGTTTCAACAATGATTATAAATTCAGAACACAGCTACACATTTAGCGGAAACCTTTACGGCTCAGGTGATTTAAATTTCAATATTTTAAAAGGTTCCCATTACTGGTCAGATAAATCGACTTGGTCCACAACTGGCTGGTCCCCCACAGGGACCTATGACTTTATAATGAATTTGGAAAAAGGTTCGAAACTTACTTTCAATGGATTGATACGAGAAAATCAAGGAACACATACTTGGATCAATGGGGCCGGAATAATCAAAAATGGTCCGGGCGCGGCAGAACTTACTGCGGACTACTCAGGAATTTACAATCGTGACATCAGAAATAACCGATCCTATCGAGGATCAACTATCATTAATGATGGCCTCTTACTTATCAGTAATAAAGAAGGATCTGGTATCAGTCCAAGTTCAAATGTCATCGTCAATCACGGAGGAACGCTTGGAGGGACTGGAACCATTGGCCTTGGAAGTTCCTCATCAGAGGTGACTGTCAATGCCGGAGGTAAAATCACCCCCGGCAACGAAATTGGAACTCTGACGCTCAAGGACGGACTCACTCTTAATAAAGGAGCAAGGCTTGAATTTGATGCAGGAGAAAAATCTGACCTGTTAAAAATAACAGGAGGAACTTTCCGGGGCACTGGCAAGAGTGGAGTTGTCATCACAGTGCGTGATTCCGGAGGCATGGAGCCAGGTAAGAATTATGATCTGATCGACTGGACAGGCGCCAGCTTTGTGGATGTAGATGTGAGTGATTTCAGACTCGATAAAAGCAAAACTTTTCAGGGTTCATTTCACATAGTTGACACCAAACTTCAATTTAGCGTTTTTGCGCCCAGATTAGTACCAGAGACTCCACCAGAATTACCTCCAAAACCAGAACCTAAAAAAAAGAAAATAATCACCGGACACTTGCCCCCTAAAGTGTCGAATTTTGTTTGGACAAATTCAAGTGGTGGCAACTGGTCAAATAGTGAAAACTGGAAAGATAACAAGATACCGAATTCAAAAGAAACTGAATGGGTCGATTACACATTTGAAAAAGCTCAGAAAATATCAAGAACTAGCGTTTACTGGTTTGACAATGGAGGTGATAAAAAAATTCCTAAGAGTTGGCGGATCCTATACAGAGACGAAGCTGGATGGAAACCGGTACAATCAATTGATCCTTACACTGTCAATAAGGACATTTTCAATGAGGTGAGATTCAAACCAATCGAAACGAAGACTTTGAGGCTCGAGGTCAATTTACAGCCCGGCGTTTCTTCAGGCATACATGAATGGAAATTGGTCCAATAGTAAGACAATAGCATTATATCTTTACCACTGATAATAAACCACTTAGACTTACTCTAAGATTGAAATTTGAATACCTAACATGAGCACAATCACAACTCAAAAATGGTTAATGGAACGTCGCCATGCAT
>JAAZZC010000170.1 GCA_014239335.1 Verrucomicrobiales bacterium | reverse complement strand
CTGATAAGAAGGCTCTTTATAAGGATTATACTCACAAGGTCATAGGAGAAACTCCTCATTATGAAACTCAGATCAATAAAGGTATTTCTGAGTGGGCTGGCCTAATAACCAAGTTCGGCGACATGGCTATGACTGGTCACCATGGTTTGGCTGTTGGCGATGTGAACGGTGATGGCAGAGATGACGTGTTTGTATGCGATGGGGGCAGTTTACCAAATAGGCTATACGTTCAAAATGAGGATGGGACGGCAATGGATGCCTCAATGAATGCGGGCATTGATTGGTATGAAGATTCTCGAGCAGCTCTTCTCTTGGACTTAGATAATGACGGGGACCAGGACCTAGTCGTTGCTACCATAGCTATGATTGTTTTTGCAGAAAATGATGGGAATGGTCAATTCACAATCAGAGGAGGTTTTCCTGATGCTCAATATCCTTTCTCTTTAAGTTCATCAGATTTTGATTTGGATGGTGACCTTGACGTGTATGTATGTATTTATGGGGAAGGGGACAGGAACTCTGGGTCCAGAGGATTTGATGAACGAGCGCCTGTTCCTTTTCATGACGCTAAGAATGGAGGGAAAAACGTTCTCTTAGTTAATCATGGGGGATTTTCTTTTACTGATGAAACTGAATCTGTTGGCCTTGGAGTTAATAATGATCGGTGGAGCTTCTCTGCTTCATGGGAGGATTATGATAATGATGGAGACTCGGACCTTTATGTGGCGAATGATTTTGGGCGTAATTGTATGTATAGGAATGAGGGTGGGCATTTCACTGAAGATGCTAAAGGGTTAGGTTTAGAGGACACTGGTGCAGGTATGTCCGTGTCTTGGGGAGACTATGATAGGGACGGTACCTTTGATCTTTATATAGGAAACATGTTCTCTGCAGCGGGTAATAGAGTAGGCAGACAAAATAAATTTGCTCCAGATAGGGGACTTGATGAAAAAGAGGAAATGAGAAAGATGTCCCAAGGGAACACTCTTTATCGGGGCACTGAAGGAGGCTTTTCTGATGTGACTAGGGATGCCCGAGTTTCGATGGGTCGATGGGCATGGAGTTCAGGATTTGTAGATATAGATAATGATGGTTGGGAAGATATAGTAATTGCGAACGGATACATAACGGGTTGGAAGAAGGAAGATGATTTGTGAAGTTTCTTTTGGCGTCAGGTCGTTTCGCCCAGTCCAGTCGATGCAAATGATAAAGCTAAGCTTTCAAGGTACTCTGATTCTTGGGGCGAATTAGTTAATGCAGTTCGTGAAGGTGATTCCTGGAGCGGAAGTGAGAGGAATTCTATTTATATGAATATGAGTGGACGCGAGTTTGCCGATTTTTCTCATCTTAGCGGGTTAGGTTTAGATGATGATGGGAGGGCATTGGCTGTGTGTGATTGGGACCGGGACGGAGATCAAGACATTTGGTTCCGTAACCGCAACGCACCACGATTAAGGTTAATGCTAAACGATAGCGCGAATCATAATCGATCAGTGTCTTTGCGTCTCGAAGGAGTGTTGTGTAACCGTGATGCGATAGGAGCAAGGGTCACATTAAAAACGGGGAATGGGATCATGGTCCGCTCCTTGAGGGCAGGTGAAATGTTTCTTTCCCAATCCACCAAGTGGTTACATTTTGGAATGGATATAAATGAGCAAGTAAATAGCTTAATTGTGTCATGGCCAGGAGGGGAAGATGAATCTTTTTCTGGAGTGAAGAGAGGGGGGCGTTATTTACTCAAAGAGGGTCAAGGTAAGGCAGTTAATCGTTCCTTCCCTTCAGAGGCATCACTGAAACTTACTTCTGTAGTTATTAAGAAAAAAAACTCGTTAATTGATTATGTGTATTTGCCAGTTGAAGTCCCATTTCCTCGATTATCTTACCGTGCTCCAGATGCAAAAATAAAAGAGATGAGACTCAATGGTGTTCCTTTATTAGTTACCTTTTGGGACAGTTCGATTCAAAAAAGTTCATCTGAATTGGAGTCATTAGAAGAGGAACGCGTGAGAATGAATGCTATGGGAATTGATTCATTGGCTTTGTCCGTTGACGGGATTGAAAGAGCAGGTTTGGCCTACGAATTAATAACTAAATCCAATTTCCAAGGAAATTGGGGGTTCATTCCTGAAGAATCTTTTAGTTTAGTTAAACGTTGGCGAGGGACTTTGTTTGAACTCTCTGCCCAAATAGAATTTCCTTTTTCTTTGTTGCTTAATAGTAATGGTAACTGCGTTGCAATATATCGGTCCCGCGTTTCAGGTGAGATGATTCGGAGCATGAGCCGGTTAGTTGCAATGGATGAGCTCTCACGTTGGCATAATGCACCCTTATTACGTGGCAGCTGGTTCACGAATCCGGTCAGCAAAAATTACGTCAGATTGTTTCTCGAACAGAGAATGAAACGATGATTTTTAGAGGCTAATATTAAAACGGAAATAAGTGTCTTTTAATGAGCTTATCGGGTTCGAGGTCCGGGCCGTTATAGTTTTGGTTTTCTTGTCATCGGAAATAGTTTCTCGAATAATTTCCATTTGTGACTCTGGGCTCCAATCTTTAAGGTCGTGACTCAGTTGTATTTTTATATCTGTATCAGTTGCCTGGATATTTTCTGTATAAGTTATTTCTAAAAATTGCTTTCCTTCGACGATCGTTACCTTTGCTCTAGGGTTTGCGAGAGGCTCTGCAATGTTAGGATTCGTGTTGAAGGCATATTCGATGAGGTTGATGAGGCCATCCGCATCGTTATCACCCAAGTTATCTGTTATTTGATTGGTTTCTTTCCATTCATTGAATCCTGATGAGACTGTCCCGTCAGGATAACCAGGTTGCCCTCCCTTCACTGCATTTTCTTTCCAGCTCAAAGGATTATTAGGCGTTTCGCCGGCAAGTACCAATGATGGTCCAGTACCGTCAGCGGCAATTGGCCATGGGGCCTGGTCATTATAAGTAAAATCTACAATATCATTTGTGGCGCCATTCTTAACGAATAGTCGCTCGCCATCATTGGAAAAGCGGCCAGTGTATTCGCCGCCAATAAAAATTTTTGGATCGTTTCCGTACCGAGCTCTGAATGCATTTTCATCACGGACAATGACGATCCTCTGATCTGGATTTAGGATTGTATTTTCTGAGAAGGTAAAATTGATACCATCTTCGAAATGTATATTTGAAAGGTCTATGGGTGAGGAGGCCGTATTTAAAAATTCAACAAATTCGTAATCGTCCCGATCAGCAGATACGTTCATCTCATTTTCGGAGGAGGGTTCTTCTGGGTGATAATGAAGTTCTGTTAGTTTGAAATTCGAAGAATTTGCAGGGACTGACCCTATTGAGAAGAAAGCTTCATTGAGGGCGCTCCATTCTCTATTGCTGGGGTTATAGGCGCGGGCTCGGACCAATGAGGGGTCATTAAGAATCACAGGTGAGGTGATTCTGCTCCCTACGCTCGTGTCAACTTCTCCTCGCAGAACCAGATCAAAACTTATGTCGGAGCTGTTAGGAGAAGAGTTGTGAATTTCTACGGCGATCTGATTGGCCCCATCCACAAAGCTAGAGCTTGGGATCTGATATTCATGGTAAATACGTTCATTCGGGGTACCTGAGGTTGCGTAAGTATCATAACCGGCATCTGCTGGAAGATTCTTTGTGCGAATGATTTCTGATCCGTTGGCATAAACGGCTGCTGCGTCATCATATTTAAGTTTAAGTATGAAAAATGAATAGGCTGAAGGTTCCGGCAGATTAACACTAGTGCGGAAGTAGGTAGTAGCATTGCGTTGAGTGCCAGGAGCATCATCAGAATCAATGTAGCTAATGAGAGTCGCTTCGTCGCCTTCACTGTAACCAAGTTCTGAGGGGCCTGAAGGCCATTGAGAATCATCGAAGTTTCGACCAAACCATGAGTCACCTTGATTCGATCCGTCATCGAGATATTTCCAAACGTGTCCATTCTTAATGTAATCCTTTGGGATAGGAGCCTTGTCATTGAACGTCGCAGCGATTGCCTGAGGGTTAATTGATCCTCCTGAAAGTCTTGGGTCATCGCCGTTCGTTGTATAATAGATTGCCAGAGTATTGGTGCTCATAGTGATGCCGAAACCCTCTGGTATTGATCCTCCATGCTGATTGAATACTGGAGAAATTAAATTTGGATACATTCCAGCGCTTCTAAATTTTGTCATCATATTGGCCGTTAGCCTTGGCAACTGATTATTGAGAAGATTATTTTGATATGCTTCCCAACTCGTTGGAGAATGGTTAGCTCGTCCGCCACGTACGTTTGTCCATCTAGCGGCTTCCGCCAAAAATGGCACCTTAACTTCATCGACTCTGCGCTGTAGTCTTGAAGTTAATCGGTTAGGTGTCATTGCACCATCATTGAAAAAATGTTTATGAATTTGATCCGCTAGTAAAATTTTGTAATCTGGATCTCCTTCTCTACGGAAACGGGTCAATGCATTCAGTGGTCCGTTATGAGTGACGGGATGGCCAGGATTCCGTAGGAATCCGTCAGCGTCTTTCATAAAGAATTTGTAGGGGACGCCGAGGGGAACTGATCCGACACTACGGAATTCAGATTCAGAATTACCAGAAGTCCATAGTAGCATAAAATCAATTACATTTGGAATGTCGATGTGATTGGCTGAAGCCGAGAATGGAGAATTTCCATTAATTAAATTTCGAGTCTCTGTCCAATACTTCCCAGTACCGTCAAATACGACTCCTTGAAGAAATTCGCTGCCTGAATTGTTGGCGTTGATTGCCTCGTAATCTTCTTTGGATCCTCCCAGATACTCTGATGCCATTGCGCCGTTCCAACGTTCGCGGAGGTGATACATTCCCCAGTATGTTCCGTTAAGGTAAACATGAACAAATCGTCCATGAGGGGCGATGTGCCCCATTTCCAGCATCGAGTCATCAGTGAAACGGTTTGACATGTACGCGCCACGATCAATCATATCGTGCGAACCGGATCTGAGGTTAATGCTATCAAATTCTTGGGCGGGGGGCATCTGATTCTCGACTCCCTCATAGATAGGATAACGAAGCTTGGTTGCTCCGTATTCACTTCTGAAATAGATACGGAAATTCTTTTTTGAAAAGTTAGTGTAGTATCCACCGAAATGAGTGACGCCAGCATTTTCTTGAAATCCTTCAGTCCCGTCAGGAAAAATCATTTCAATAGATAGAGGCCTTTCCTTCTCTGTATTTAGTGTGTTTGGGCTTTCAAATGACAATGATATTGATGGTATTGCCTTAAGAGAATCCAACATCAATGGTTTGTATTTAGCATTTTCGGTGATGGATGTGCTCATGGTCCGCTGCTCAACAACATCAGCAGGAAATACATAGGTATTAGTATCGATATTGGTTGATGAATATCCTGGTTTATAAGCGAGGGCCCTTATCACTGTTGTTTCATTTATTCGAATTGGAGAATTATATACGGTCCCTTCAGTTTCGCTTGGGGCCGTGCCGTCCAAAGTGTACCTTATCTTAGCGCCTTCAGTTTCCGTGCTTATTTCGAGCTCAAAAGGATCTTCATAAAAGCCTCTATTCACATCGAATTTTGTGTCACCGACTAGTCCGTCTATGCGTTTGCCGTTTATGGTTCCAGGCGTTGGATCTAAAAAGTAGCCGTTCTGTGGAGAGTTTAGGTCTGTTTTTCTTGCTGTGAGTTCCGGAGAGATGAGGAAGTCAGAGCTGCTTTGAGAACCGTTCAATCCTTGTATTGCTAGTATATTTTGACCCATTTGCAGGGGCCCTGAAACAGGATAGTCAAAAAATGTAATTGCATCATTTTCGTTGGATCGATTCGAAGTGGATGAGGAATTCCATTCAGGATCATCTGGTGCACTGATTGAATGTATTTTTTTACCATTAAGATACGCAACGAATCCGTCTTCCCATTTCATCCATAAGGTGAGATTGCTGATTCCACTAGCGTCAGTTAAATTGAAGGGGATTCTAATGTAGATTGAAGCATTTATGCCCCGCATGACAGATTTAACGTCACTCCCGTCTCCGATGTGTGGGATGTATTTAGTTGAGTTGTCATAACCGATGCCGGTTTTCCCAGAAGACCAAGACGCATCATTGAATGTTGTTTCTGTCCATCCACCAATTGGAGCGGACGGGACATGCCATTTTGCGGCATCGCCTTCGGCCAGGAATTTTACATCTTTAGGCTCCCCGTAACCGCTTCCAAATGAGACATCTTCGTATTGCCGGGGATAACTATTGAACTTGCTGGCTATAGTGACTCCGTCCGGTTTGATTAGGGCTAAGAAACCTCCATCTGATGAGCTTAGCTTGAAGTT
Source organism: Verrucomicrobiales bacterium (assembly GCA_014239335.1). GTDB lineage: Bacteria > Verrucomicrobiota > Verrucomicrobiia > Verrucomicrobiales > DEV007 > EC70. The sequence goes on along the minus strand of JAAZZC010000170.1, from coordinate 11,399 downwards.
GGTGTGAAGATCATTGTTTGGATCCTTCAGGTCCTTGCCTGAAGCAAATACCAGAATGAATCCATCATCATTGAATTCTTTTTTTGGGAACGTCCATTTAGTTAAATTGAGTGGATCATCTGTCAGGTGGTAACCTTCAAGGTCTCCGTTTTCTCTGTTAACGTTTGAAACCTCAATCCAGTCATAATTTTGACCGTTACTGTCCTCTAGGCCCTTATTGTTATTTGTAAGAAATTCACTTATTACTGCTGTCTGGACGGGCTCTGCCTGCAGTTGAATGTTAAATAAGTAAAATGATAAGACTCCAAAATATTTAAATTTTGATGATAGTGGCATGAGGTGATCAGTTATGAGGAATTATAGATGTTAGGGTTACCACCCAGCTCCTTTAACATTAGTTTGAATCCTGCAAATATACATATCTGCAGTCAGATAAAGGACCGACCCGTCTTCGCCCCAACCGCAATTGGCTGTCTTTTCACCAGTGCTGATGCGTCCGAGTAATTTTCCGGACGATGTGAAAATCAAAACGCCTCCTGGACCAGTGGCCCAGACATTTCCTTTATTATCAATTTTAAGACCATCCGGAAGGCCCGGAAGCTTACCCACGTCATCAGTCGCATCATAGAATAGTTTCCCTTTGCCTAATGTTCCGTCCGCATTGACTGGAAACTTTTTCCATATTGCAGCTTTGGGATCTGATTGTGCTACATATAGGTGTTTCTCATCAGGCGAGAAAGCAATGCCATTGGGACGAGTCATTTCCTTTGTGAGGAGCGTCAATTTTCCCGATTTTGAGAGGCGATAGACTCCACAAAAATCAAGCTCACGCCTTGGGTCGTTGTATCTGTTTGGTAGTCCGTACGGAGGATCAGTGAAGTAAAGGTCCCCAGCTGAATTGTAACACGCATCATTTGGGCTGTTCAGACGTTTTCCTTTGTAATTGTCTACTAGTGTTCTTTTTCCTCCTCCTTTTGTTACGACAGATATGCGTCGATCTCCATGCTCACAGGAAACGAGTCGCCCCTTAGAGTCTAGTAAGAGTCCGTTGCATCCAGGTTCATTGCCATAGTCAGTAGGGCCAGTGTAACCGGAGGGTTTAAGAAAGAGGCTCACGCCCTTATTTTCTTTCCACTTCATGACGGAGTTCCTGGGAATGTCCGAAAATAATAAGTGTCCGCCTTCTTTGTCCTTAACCCATACCGGCCCTTCAGCCCAAACAAATCCATCACCGATGACTTCGATCTTCGCATCCTCCGCAATGAGTGAATCTATTTCAGGATCGACTCTTATTACTTCGCCGATTGTAGGGAAATTTTTGGTATCTATTGTGCTTACTGCTGGGGTCTTTGAGTCCTGAGCGAATGAGTGAAAGGTTCCGGCAATAAAAGTAAAGGCGATTAAATGAGCTCTCATGGTTATAATTGTAAACCTTCATTGGCATTCGGAAAAGAAAAACCCTCTTCATTCTTTTAATGGCGAGGAGTATTTTGGATGAGTAGATTCAAGATTGTTTGGATTTCATACTAATTGATTTGTGTTGAACTTTGATCTGCGAGATTTAATGTATTTTTGTAATCTTGGTCTAACTAAACTTGCCTTCCTTGTCCGAACAGAATTTCTCGAACGCGACAGATAATAAACTTCTTGTCGAGGGAGTGGCATCTATTCCTCATGGATTAGGTTCCGAAAAGAATACGGGAGCTAAGGTCATGTCACTTCTTATAGCTGTCCTCTTTAATGGAGCAGTTTTGCTGGTCCTAATGCTGATAAGTTTTACTTTTTTTGAGGAAGATGAAATTGAATTAGTTGTTGCTCAAGGCCCTAGAGATACCAAGACAAACATCAATAAAGAACAGTTCCAGCAGAGGCGGCAGATGAAACCAACGCCAGCTTCATCATCGAGTTCATCTCCTATTTTGGCATCTGTAGCGGCGTCCCCGAATGCTGTGTTCGCTATTGAAAGCTTGGCTGATACTAATACTTTTGGGATTGGTGATGGTTGGGGGAAGGGAGCCAGCTTCGGATCTGGGCAGCAAGGAGGCAGTGTTGGGTTCTTCGGTTCTCGTTCAGTTGCTCAGAGAGTCGTTTTTATTGTGGATGTGTCTGCATCGTTATCGAATCAGCAATTTACGATGATCAAGAATGAGCTCAATAAATCATTAAAGAGGTTAGCGCCGTCTGTTAATTTCCAAGTTATTTTCTTTTCGGGTCCAGCCTGGTTCGCGGAAGATGAGCACAGTGTGAGGAATAAGGTCCATACAATAGTCCATAAAGGAAAAGAATATGTATGGAAAACAAATGGTGGAGCGAGTCGATACTATATTGAATCTGAAAAGGACTTGTACACATCGCCTTGGGTCCTTGCGACTCAGGGAAATATTAAAAAAATTGGTCGAAGAATTGAAGCTGTTAAGAAGTCATTCGGAACTGACTGGAGGCACCCCTTAAAGATGGCATTGCAAATGAAGCCGAGCGCTGATGTGGTTTATTTTTTGACTGATGGGGCAGTTGGGAATGGTCAACAGGCAGTAGACGAAGTCATAAAATTAAATAAGAGAGGTTCTAAGGCAAAGATTTACACCATTTCCATGATGCAGCCAAGAGCTGAGGATTTGTTAAAAGATTTAGCGGAAAGATCAGGTGGCGAGTTTTCCATTGTAATGGGTGACGGGGAAGTGAAGAAAAAGAAGAAAACAAAAAAATAGTTGGGGGCAGTCATCATTCCTCAATTAGAAGCCATCACCGTGCTCGTAGAAGTAGGCTTTGGTGCCATCATCATAGATCGGCTGGAGGGGTAGGAATTGGTTAATAAGCTCCAGTTTATCACCTTCCGAGAGAGCAATGGTGATTTTCAGTGCGATGTCAATACGGACCCCATTGTCACGGTTCGAAGAACCGTCTCCCGGAGGATGCCGAGAAGTGGTGGTGTCGAGACTGGGGCCGCCTACGGCGACGTAGGCAGTGCCGCTTGAAACGTTGCGGTAAAGTACATAGAGGAGCTGGTCGTTGGCAATCTTTTCATAGTCTGTCGTGTAGGCTTCTGTCGTGTCGGTCTGGCCAGGGGACGCTGGCGAAGTATGGTTGATGTAGGTTTTCTGCGAGGCGAGAGGTTTCATCGTTAAGAAGCTATAGTTGTCAGATGCGTATGTGGCCCATCCGTTGGCGAGAGCGATTGCTTTCATTGCCGCAGCATCATCGTTGTGATCCATTAGGAAATCGAGTAAACCGGATCCATGGCTTGCTGAATTGAGAGTGCACCACCAGAAATCATCGGATCCGCCATAATAATCGAGGCCGTGGTATTGCTCGCCGTGGAAAAATAGCTCACCGGTATCGACGTGGTATTCAATCTCGCGGTAGGTGTCGGATGCAAACCGAGTCCGCAATACTATCCCTCGCGGGATTTTGGTGAATTTGGTCGACAGGCGAAAGAACTCTTTCTCCTTATCGATTTCCCATGACATGGGTGAGATGGCTTCCGCTTCAATGAACCATTCTTCGAGGTCATTCGAGGACAGTAGGTGAGCGTCGGAATTCCATTTGAGACTGCCGATACCATTATTGATAGTGAGTTCAGGTGCCGATAAGCTGTTCGGATCAGGTTGAGGGGGCAATCCTGCGATGTCGCCAAGATATTTTTCAATCAGATCTCGATCGTCGTCGATTAAGGCAGACTCGAAGATAATCATCTGGCTCATATTGCCGACGAAGTCATAGCCGCTCTCGCTGTATGCCCCGATGACGATGGCTGCGTTTGTTGTGATGTTGTTGGTCGGGGTTCCAACAAGATTGAGATTCATACCGTTGGCATAGGTGTTGTGCGTATTGGCAGTGATGACGGTGCTCCAGACAGTATCGATGCCATCGTAAGAGGTGATATCATCGCCCGGATAGGTTGTGCCGTTATACATCTCCACACGGAAACCTCCGTTAACATCGTCACGCTGATGCGATATATTGTTGAGCCCTACGTTGTAGGCGTAGGTGCCGGACGTGGCAAATGGAGCGTTGTCCTGATAATGGCCGAGCCAGAAGATAGTAAAGTCACTGGTGCCGGCATTGGCCAGATTTCCTGAGAGGTAACGACCATCGGAGGAAGCGCTGGGATCATTAAAAATCAAGCGACCGCTACCATCGTAGGTAATTAGATTGGCAGCACCGTTACCGCGCTGTGTGGACGACGTGGCCATGACTTGGAGTAACTTGCCATCACCATCTACCGGGGTCCAAGATTCGACGACGTTGCCGGTAGTTTCAACCCCAGTGCGACCATCATAGTGGGCGACCAGCGCCGATCGAGTATCGGTTGAGAGCTCTGGCACATCGTCGAACAGGCTTGCAGATGTAACGGCACAACAAATCAAATAGGTGGCAATAGCCGTCGGTATGAAACTATTTTTCACCGTCATGGACCAGAATGAGTTATTTCTCCCAATATTCATATGGGTCTGAATTGTCGGAATTTTCTTTTTTGGTGTAACTAAAAGAAAAAGCGAGGAGAGCTGCTAACATTGGAGGAACGAAGATAATTAGTCTCCTTAATAATGATTTATTTGATTCATTAAATGTTATTAGTCCGATGCAGGCAATTGATGGTGCAGATAAGAGGAGGCAGAGAGAGTGAGTAGAAGGCAATTCAAAGTTTCCGAAATAAGAATAACAACTCAGGTGTGCCCATATTAGTGCTGAGGCAATGGCATAGCCTGGGGAGACTCTTTCTTGTTTCTTGATTAATCCTATTATCAGGCCAATTGATGCTATTAGGATTGTGATGCCAAGGAGTTGTGCGATGGAGGCACTATTGAACCCGACGACGATGGTTCCTGAGGCGATTGTCCCTAGTGCAATATAGAAAACAAAGAAATCTATGAGCTTTAACTTTGTAGCGATGGCACAAAGCGAAATTATTGAACAGACTATTGTGAGTGCAAGTGCACAGAAAACATTAACGCGGTAAAATAGGCTGAATTCCTCATGGTATATTTTAAATCCGTGCAAACCAAGCCCAAGAATGAGTAAAGATATTAGTGTAGCAATTATATTTACTACATGAGTGGAGCTGACATTGAAAAGCCTTCTTAGTGTAAAAAGACAAGCCAAAGCAAGTAGGCCAAAAGGCAACCAATCGAAGGAGTCATTTGGTGGGAATCCATTGATTCCTTCTATGCTCTGATGGCTGACGTTGTAACAAATGGCAAGGGCCCATATGTCGAGAGGTTCAGATTTTAACTCTTTTGTTCTTAGGGATTTACTGAACTTATTACTCCATATTAGAGTGAATATGGAAGTAGATAGAATTGCAGGTATGAGAAGGGGACTGACAAAAATATGTAATTGATCAATACTCGGCATTGTATCTTGCCCGCGTAGGGTTTGATCTTTTAAGCAGATTTAAAGGCGGCCATTATGGTCTTCTTTATTTGCCAAGCCCCTCAATGCTTACGGTAATATTGACTTGATCGGATAAAGCGTCTGGGAGTCCAAACTTCATGCCGAAATCGCTTCGATTGATGCTGAAAGTAGCAACTGCTCCCAATAGTGGGCGCTTATTACCAAAGTGCTGACCTATCCCGTTAACTTTGTACGTGGCTGTGATTGTTTTTGTCTTGCCCAGCATTGTGAGCTCTCCGGTGATTTTACCTTTGTCAACGGATTGGCTTTTGAATTGAACTTCAGGGAACTGAACAACATCAAAGAAATCTTTGTTCCTGAGATGGTCGTCTCGTTTTTTGTGGCCCGTATCGATGCTGGCAGCTTTGATCGTGAAATCTAATTTGCTCTTTTCCGGGCTGTCAGGATCGTATGTTACCGTTCCTTTGAAGTCATTAAAACGGCCGTGGGCTTTTCCTACTTTAAAGTGAGTGATGTCGAATAGGATGTATGAACCGACTGGCTCGATCTCATATTCAGCCGCATTCGAAGGCAATATAATTAACATGCATGCGATAATTGCTACGGCATGTTTAATGATGGTTTTAATGGGACTCATGGATTCTATTCTGGTTTATTTTCTTCTTTGCGAGTGGATTTAACATAGAGCTCGCGTAATTGCTTGAAATCAACTTCAGCAGGGCTAGAGGACATGAGGTCGATTCCTCGATTATTTTTTGGGAACGCTATCACTTCCCTAATACTCTCTTCCCCAGCGATCAACATCACTAATCGATCAAATCCAAGTGCGACGCCTCCATGAGGAGGTGCTCCAAAACTGAAGGCGTCCAGTAGGTGGCCGAACTCTTCTTTCGCTTCATCTTCTTCTATTCCTAAGGCTGAGAATACTGTTGTTTGCAGATCACCTTCATGAATTCTAATGGATCCCCCACCTATTTCATTGCCATTTAAAATGACGTCGTAGGCCTCTGCCCTGATCTTTCCATAATTGGCTTCGTCATTTAATAACTCTTTATCTTCATCTTTTGGTCGAGTGAATGGATGATGAACTGCGTTCCATTTTCCAGTCTCTTTGTCTTGAGCAAGTAGGGGAAATTCAGTGACCCATAAAAATTCAAGGTCATCGCTATCTTTTGTCAACTCAAGGTACTGTGAGCACTCCAAACGGACCCTTCCTAAAACCTCGCAGACAGTCCCCCAATCTCCGGCTCCGAATAGAATCAAATCACCCTCCTCAATTTTCATCGTTTCAGTCAGTGCGGCTTTTTCTTCTTCGCTGAAGAACTTAACGATGGGGGATTTCCATTCGCCATCTTCAACTTTTATGAACGCTAGCCCTTTGGCTCCGTGCAATTGGGCAGTCTCGGTTAAATGATTCATTTGACCTGTCGTGACGCAGGCAAAGTTCTTTGCATTGATGGCTTTTACCACTCCTCCATCATTTAGGGCTCCACTGAACACTTTAAATTCACTGCTTTTGAATACGTCTTTTAGGTCAGTCAGTTCCATTCCGAACCGCTTGTCAGGTTTGTCGCTGCCATACATGTTCATTGCATCCTGGTAAGTGAGCCTTGGGAAAGGAACCTCAATTTCAATTCCTGTTGCTTCTTTAAAGCATCTAGATAATAGGCCTTCTATGATCTTTATGATATCATCAGCATTCACGAAGGAGGCCTCTATGTCTACTTGGGTAAATTCAGGCTGACGATCAGCTCGCAGGTCCTCGTCACGGAAACAACGAGCAATTTGGAAGTACTTCTCGACTCCGGCCACTTGAAGTAATTGTTTGTACTGTTGGGGGGCTTGAGGAAGTGCGTAAAATTTTCCAGGATTAAGCCTAGAGGGGACAAGGAAGTCCCTGGCCCCTTCGGGGGTACTCTTACTTAGGATTGGGGTCTCAATTTCCAAGTACCCCATCTCATCAAGATAATCTCTGCATGACTTTGCGACGCGGTGCCGAATTTGTAAATTTCGAGCCATCCTGGGTCGACGCAAGTCAAGGTACCGGTGTTTTAGCCTTAGGTCCTCATTGGAAAGTTCCTTGTCGAGTTGAAATGGAAGCACCTCAGAGTGATTGACGATTTCTAGGCTGTTGGCAACGAGCTCAATTTCTCCGGTATCAATGTTTGGATTGGTTGTGGATTGGCCTTCAATCTCTGGTCTTTCTGATACGATTCCGGTAACGCGGACGATATCTTCCTGTCTCAGTCCATGGGACATCTTGGCTGCCTCTGCGTCCTCTTCACTCCTGAATACGGCCTGCGTAATTCCCTCGCGGTCTCTTATGTCTATGAATATTACTCCATGATGGTCGCGCTTGGTATTGACCCAACCAATGAGGGTTGCAGTTTGGCCAATGTGTTCTTTGCGGAGTTCGTTGCAATTGTGCGTGCGCATATTATTAGAAGGAAATTTATATTTGGGGGGCTATTTACTCTGCTAGGAGCGGGCCTTCGGGCGGAGTGTTTTTGATGGACTTAATGAACTTAAGGATCTGGTCGGTTTCAATCTCTATTTCTTCTCGCTGGATTAAATCTTTTACTTTAATTTTGGGATATTCTGAACCGATAATTACCGCAGTCCTAGATTTGAGGTTCTCAGCATTTCCAAATTGTTTGCCAACTTTTGTTGGTGTGAGTGGATAAGAGACTCGGTAACCGTTATTTCTTAGTAGTTGAACTATGGAGAGTGCATCGTTCCGGTGATTTTCATCTGCAATTATAATGTATGCATCTGAAGAATCCTCAGTTCCCAAGTAATTTAATAATTTAGAATTTGCCGATTTTGTTTGTTTGATGAGGTCAGTGATTACGACGTCACCCATAGCGAATCCGCAAGCAGGGATGTCAGCTGTTCCGTCACTTATGAGTGAGCACAGTCTATCGTACCTTCCTCCTCCAGCAATCGCCCTCATGTTTCTATTCGTATCGAACACTTCGAAGACCGTTCCGGTATAGTAAGCTAATCCTCTTACAACATTAAGATCCACTTTAACATAATCGGATAGTCCTCGAGCTTGTAGATTGTTTATTACTGATGAGAAGTGCTTACTCTCAGCGGCAGAATCTATAAAATTCTGTACAGCTCCTCTTGTCGTTCCGATTTTCACTAGAGCCTCATTAGTTATCTCGTCTTTTTCTCTTTCAATTTTATCGATCGTTTGAAGGAAGTATTCTTGAGATGAGCTGTCGATGGATTCTTGGCGCATGAAATCTAACCATGCTTCCCGGTCACTTAGGCGTATAATGAAGTCTTCTTTATTGAAGCCAAGTGCCAACATTAAATCTATTGCAAATGCGATCAGTTCCGCGTCAGCTTCTTTGGATTCTTCACCCAGTATATCGGCATTGAGTTGATAAAATTCTCTGGTCCTTCCTTTTTGCGGTTTTTCGTATCGAAAAAATTGCCCAATGCCAAACCATCGCAATGGTTTTTTATAGTCTCGGTGACGTGCCGCGGCCATCCGGGCCAGTGTAGGAGTGAGTTCGGGGCGCATAGCCACTCCGCGTTCGCCCTTATCATCAAAGTGAAAGAGCTGCCCTAGAATCTCGTCGCCACTTTTTTTCTTATATAAATCTGTTGGTTCGAGAATGGGGCCATCATATTCATGGAAGCCATATATGCGCGAAATCTCACGCCATTTCCCGAAAACGTAATTTCTGACAGCGCAATCTTCCGGGAAAAAATCCCGGAAACCGGGGAGTCTTTGTATTTTTTCACCCATTTCTTGTGTTATGACCGACCAAGTTGGCCGCTTAATAGCGAAATTCAACCGATTTGGGCATTGAGGCTTCTGCTGATCTGTTCAAAGTGTTCTACAGATGCTTAGTGAGCTAAGAATAAGCAACTTTCGTTGTTTTGAGAGTTTTGACTGCTCTTTAGAGGGTGGAACTACTCTATTTGTAGGTGGAAACGCTCAAGGGAAGACATCAATTTTGGAATCTATATGCGTTCTTATGCGCTTACAGTCGCCCAGAAGCAACAAAGTCAGTGATCAGATAAAGTTCGGTGCAGAAGCCTGCTCGATCGAAGGAAAATTATCAGGGAAGCGGCTTCTTTTTTCTGCAGCTGGTCCACGGAGGCGGATGACAGTTGATAATGAATCTTTTAGTAAGCGCAAAGACTATCTAGCGGAAACGGGTTTAGTGGTCTGGATAGGTAATGATGATATTGATCTTGTTAGGGGAAGCGCTGATTCAAGGAGGCGATATTTGGACTTTGGAGCCTCTCAGCTCAGTGCGCGCTACTTGCCGGCATTGAGAGCTTATACGAGAGCACTGCGTGCAAGGAATTTTCTCTTGAAGCGTGATGCTAATCCATGTTGGGATCAGATAGACTCATATACGAAGATCTTAGTTCAGCATGGTACTTACATTGCCGAACAGAGGTCAGCTCTAATATCGTCTCTTGCTCCTTTTGCGAAGGAATTACAATTAAATGTGAGTGGAAAAGATGAACTCCTTTCATTAAAGTATGTGCGTTCAGGGGATGAGAATCTGAACCTTGCTTATGAGGAGAAAAAAGAAGCAGAGGCCAAACAGAGGCTGACCTTAGTGGGGCCTCACCGTGATGACCTAGAGTTATCTATTAATTCATTACTCGCTTCTAAGTTTGCTTCGGAGGGTCAGCAAAGGACAATTGCCTTATCTCTAAAAATTGCACAATCGCATGTGCTCCGTGAGCGTAAAGGATCGGATCCAATATTATTAATTGATGACATTTTTGGAGAATTAGATTCCTCTAGACGTAATCGACTCTTATCTAGTTTCCCTGAAGGAGCTCAAAAAATTATTACTACTACTGGTTTGGACTGGGCTTCGGATGGATGCCTCGAAGGTTCGCGGTGCTATTCATTGAGCAATGGGCTGCTTGATGAGTTGTAATAGAAAATAAGAAAACACGTTGAAATAGATCAGAAATTATGGAGATTATTGCTTAATATATTTTAATATTCAGCTAGCATTAAATTTTCTTAACTTCTGAAAACTTTTCCAATTTCCCATGAGAATTCTTTATTTGATGATTGTTGCGTCAGCCGCTTGTTTCTTTTGTAGCTCTTGTAGTTTTTCCCAGTTCTCCTTATTCAGTCAACCTGGCAAGATAGAGTCATCGGATCCTACTTATGCGGTAAGGACAACGGCATATAGCCATAGAGAAAAGGAGCAAGGAGGTAAGTACGGAGCGTTGACTGCTTCTGGTCGTCGTTTGCGATATGGAAAGATTCGTAGTGCTGGGGCAGATTGGTCAAGGTACCCGCTCGGTACTAAGTTCAGGATCGTTGGTCAGCCTCATATTTATATAGTTGAGGATTATGGTAGGTCTCTGGTAGGGACAAATACTATTGATATATATAAGCCTACACTCAGGGGTATGCGTAATTGGGGAACTCGCAGAGTTAGTATCCAGATAGTTGAATGGGGGAGTTTGCTGCGGAGCGCGGAAATTTTGAAGGGTCGCCTTCATTATGCGCATGTGCGAAAGATGTATAATGCGATTAATGCAAAACGTGACTGAATTAATAACGATTCGGGTCCAGAGATTTAGATGATTAACGTTCTCTCAATATGACCAAGAAGGAACGCGCGGAATTTGTGCTTCAGAGATTAGGCTCTCTTTACCCAGAAACTCCTATCCCTCTTGATCATTATAGTCATTATACATTATTGATTTCAGTGTTGCTTTCAGCTCAGTGCACTGATGAAAGAGTTAACAAGGTCACGCCGTCTTTATTTTCTGAGGCGGACACTCCTTCATCCATGGCTAAAATGACTGTTTCAAGTATCCAAAAAATTATACGACCTTGTGGGCTGTCTCCTCAAAAAGCTAAAGCGATAAGATCCTTATCTAAGATACTTCAAGAGCAGCACGCGGGTGAAGTTCCACGGACCTTCGAAGAACTTGAGGCCTTACCGGGGGTCGGGCATAAGACAGCATCAGTTGTAATGTCGCAGGCTTTCGGGTTCCCTGCATTTCCTGTCGACACACATATTCATCGTTTGGCTCAG
>JAAZZC010000075.1 GCA_014239335.1 Verrucomicrobiales bacterium | reverse complement strand
TCAATTCAACATACTTGTTGCAATTCATCTAAATGGTATTTATGTTTAATCTATGAAAAGTATCATCATATTAGCTTTTGTAGCACTCGGATTTTCCGGCAAAATTTACTCCCAAGGCACTTCCGAAGTTCCTAGCTGAGTAATGTGACCAGGCGAAGGAGGCACAGTTAGTGGCTCAGTAGATGACGGCTCATTTTTCGGTGGTTCACTCATTAACACACCTGAGATCTTTTCCTTTCCTGAACAGAGATTAGGAGGAATTCTGAATTTTCGTTGGATACCCGAAAAGGCAGACAATGGTAAAATTTTCACATCGCTCAGATATGAGTTATCGCAAGACATTACTGTAGGCCTTGACTACCGACCTCTAACTGATGATTTCAGCTTCGCGGCAAATTGGAGAGCAATCTCTGAACAGGGGGACTGGAAACCTGCCATCATCTTCGGAACATCGAACGATGATTTTGATGACATCTCTAGCCAGTCATACTATGTGACAGCTAGTAAGTTCCTAGGGGAATTAGCAGGGTTCCAATTTTCACCCTACGCGGGTGTCACTTACATCGATGAACTTAGTGACTTGAGACCAGTTGCGGGTTTAAATATAAGAAAGGGTGTGTGGTCTGCCATGTACCAATATAGTGGAACCACTGATCACTTATCGATTTCAAGACAATTAGGTAGACACACCGCAAGCTTAGTTCTTTGGGGAATGGAAAAGCCCGGAATTGCCTGGACCTTCAGATTTTAAATGGCCCATTTTTAGCGATTAAACCTGTTCAACCGATAGCCTCTTTAAGCGTCGCCGCTGCGTACTGACGATTAAGATCTGAGATAAATTCTGATTTGATAGATTTTGGGCAAACTGCCTCACATTCGTATTGGTTTGTGCAGTTACCAAATCCTTCCTCATCCATTTGATTGACCATATTCAAGACCCGCCTATCTTTTTCCGGCAATCCCTGAGGTAGGGAATTTAAATGCTTAGCCTTAGCAGACACGAAGAGCATAGCACTGGCATTTTTACAAGCCGCTACACACGCACCGCAACCGATACAAGTGGCAGCATCGAATGCGGTGTCAGCATTATCTTTTTGGATAGGCATTGAATTGGCATCTACCGCGGATCCTGTCCTAATTGATACATACCCACCGGATTCTATAATCCTATCAAATGATGAACGATCTACTACGAGGTCCCTGATCACTGGGAATGCTTTGGCCCTGAACGGTTCAATGAAAATAGTATCTCCATCGGAGAACTTTCTCATGTGTAGCTGACAAGTAGTGATGGCAGCCTCTTTGCCGTGCGGAACACCATTAATAGTTAAAGAACATGACCCGCAAATACCCTCGCGACAGTCATGGTCAAAGGCAATAGGGTCTCCGCCGTCCTCGATAATACCATTATTAACAATATCAAGCATTTCAAGAAATGAAGCTTCCTCAGGAATATTATTTGCCTCATAAGTCTCAATCTTCCCTTCAGAAGATGTATCATTCTGGCGCCAAACCTTGAGGGTTAATTTCATTGATATTGTTACTTATAACTTCTAGTTGCTAATTTAACATTTTCAAATTCAAGCCATTCCTTTTTAAGGCTTAATTTACCATCCTCTTTACGGTCCCAAGCTGCCACATATGCAAATTCTTCATCGCGTCGCTTAGCTTCACCTTCGTTCGTATATCCTGATGAAACCTCGGGGTCATCTTGAGTGAATTGATACTCTTCCCTGAAATGACCTCCACAACTCTCCTCCCTATTTAAAGCATCATTACATAAGAGTTCAGCAAAATCGATGAAATCGGCAACTCTACCTGCTTTTTCAAGCTCCTGATTCAGGTTTTCTGAATCACCAGGAACACAAACATTATCCCAAAATTCCTCCCTAATAGAAGGAATTTTATCAAGAGCTTCTTTCAATCCATCTTCGTTCCTTGCCATTCCACACTTGTCCCAGACCAATAATCCTAATTCCCTATGAAATGAATCTACGCTCCGATTTCCATTAATGGATACAAGTTTATTTATTCTGTCCCTTACCTGTTCCTCTGCTTGTTTAAATTCAGGCATGTCTGTACTGACACTTCCAGGAGATTCGTTCACTAGATAATTGGGCAAAGTTGCTGAAATAACAAAGTACCCATCAGCAAGGCCTTGCATCAGAGCTGAAGCCCCGAGCCTATTTGCACCATGATCAGAAAAGTTTGCTTCTCCAAGAACATGCAACCCTGGGACATTACTCATTAGATTATAGTCAACCCAGAGACCGCCCATCGTATAATGCACTGCAGGGTAAATTCTCATGGGCTGAGAATAAGGGTCTTCTCCAGTAATCTTTTCGTACATCTGAAACAAATTCCCATACCGCGAAGAAATAGCCTCTTTACCAAATCTTTTTATAGAATCAGCAAAATCCAAATAGACTCCTAGGCCCCCATTGCCTACACCTAAACCTGCATCACAGACTTCCTTAGCTGAACGAGACGCAATGTCCCTAGGCGCTAGGTTGCCAAATGACGGATATTTTCTCTCAAGATAATAATCTCGATCAGTTTCCGCTATTTGATGAGCAGATTTACCCACATCCTGAACATTCTTAGGGACCCAGATGCGTCCATCATTACGTAGTGACTCCGACATAAGAGTCAATTTTGATTGATAATCACCACTCACAGGAATGCATGTTGGATGAATTTGGGTGTAGCAGGGGTTTGAAAAATAAGCACCTCGCTTGTGTGCACGGTAAGCAGCCATCACATTACAACCCTTCGCGTTCGTTGAGAGGAAGAACACATTACCATATCCTCCAGTAGCCAATATTACACAATCCGCTGCATGTGAGGATATTTCTCCACTGACCATATCCCTGACCACTATTCCTTTTGCGTGGCCATTAACCAGAACAAGGTCCAACATTTCTGACCTCGAATACATTTCTACACCACCAGCGGAAATTTCTTTTTGTAGCGCTTGATAAGCACCAAGTAACAACTGCTGCCCTGTCTGCCCTCGCGCATAGAATGTTCTTTTGACCTGAGCTCCACCAAAGGAACGGTTATCAAGCAATCCTCCATATTCTCTTGCAAATGGGACTCCCTGAGCAACGCACTGGTCTATGATATTTTCACTGACCTCAGCTAACCTGTACACGTTAGCCTCGCGCGATCGAAAATCACCACCCTTAATTGTATCATAAAAGAGCCTATTAACACTGTCCCCATCATTCTGATAGTTTTTAGCCGCATTAATACCTCCCTGAGCAGCTATTGAGTGAGCTCTACGAGGGCTGTCCTGATAACAGAAACACTTCACCTTGTATCCAAGCTCAGAAAGAGTCGCGGCAGCGGACCCGCCAGCGAGCCCAGACCCGACAACTATCACTCTATATTTACGCCTGTTTGCTGGGTTAATCAGAGCCGAATCCATTTTATGTTTAGCCCACTTCGATTCGATTGGCCCTGAGGGGATCTGTGCGTCTGGCGTATCTGATTTTTTCTGAGTCATTAACTGTAATCCTAGTAAGTGATCCAGCCGGCAAGAACGCTAACGGGAATCGAACAATTGCCGATGAAGATAATTAAAGAATAAGCGTATCCGACAACCTTTATAAGACCCCAGGTTCGTTCGGTTCGCAATCCAAGCGTTTGAAACACACTAGCAAAACCGTGACTAAGGTGCCAACAAAGTAAAGCCATTGATATTATGTAAAATGCACTTGCTGGCCACCAACTAAAACCGTCCACAATCATTCTAAATACATCATGTCGTCCGCTAGCATCAATGTATAAATCATAGTCATTCCCAACACGAGCCGTGAAATGTAGGATATGGTAAATGACAAAGCAAAGTATTATGACACCACTCCAAACCATTGCCCTTGAAGCCCCACTCGCTTTGACTGTAGCATTCGCAGCATATCGACTTCCCTTAGCCGACCGGTTCTCCAGAACTAACTTTATTGTGGTATAAATATGTAAAACAAAGCACACTATCAGGCCAATCCTCGCGACCCATAGGAGACTAGGCATTGAGTGCAACCAGGCAGCGTAACCGTTGATCTTATCAGGCCCCACAAATATCTTAAGATTGCCAATCATATGCCCTAGAAGAAATCCTATTAGAGCCAATCCAGTGAGCGCAACTATGACCTTCTTACCTATAGAAGATCCATAGAATTTTATGAATGCATTAGCGGTAAGATTCATTTATGTGGACACTTTTCAATAGACTCTATAGTTGCTCTTTGCAAGGTTATCAGGACACAAGCTCATTATCATCAATTTTCTTTAAGGTTTCTTAAGAAAATCTCGACATTGAGACCCAGATACAACAATGTTCGGTAACTATTTAATACGTATTTCAATGAGAATCAGTTCTGTTTTAGTCCGTTCACTCTATTTATCTGTCATTCTTGCCGCATCTACATGTTCGAGCTTATATGCCGCCGAAACTAAAGAAGGCATAGATCAGCAAATTGATAAAATCTTAAGCCCTGCTGCAGACGTTGCTGAAAAAATAGTTTTTTGGGAAGTACCTATTGGCAATGATAAAGCAATTCCGCTCGTTTTAATAATACTAGGCATCACGGCTCTCTTCCTTACAATCTATTTTAGGTTCATTAATTTTAGGGCACTTGGGACTGCAGCAAAGACCATACGTGGAAAATACACAAATCCAGATGCCCCCGGTCAAATTACTCATTTCCAAGCATTATCAGCCGCGCTGTCTGCAACAGTAGGACTAGGAAATATTGCAGGTGTTGCTGTAGCCATCGCTATAGGAGGACCCGGCGCCACCTTTTGGATGATAATTGTTGGACTTTGTGGAATGACAACAAAGTTTGCTGAATGCACACTGGGTGTAAAATTCAGGAAAGTTGATGCTGACGGGACCACTCGTGGAGGCGCCATGTATTACTTACGTGATGGCCTTGCCTCAAAAGGAGAGTTCCTAGCGATACTCGGTAAAGTATTGGCAGTACTTTTTGCCATATTTTGCATTGCTGGAGCAATCGGTGCAGGCAATATGTTTCAGGCTAATCAAGCCCAAGAGCAATTCTCTAACAGCTTCGGCATATTGAATGAGGGTTGGCAATTCGGCCTAATTATTGCTGTGCTAGTTGGAGCTGTAATAATTGGCGGCATCGTATGGATTGCACGTGTCACTTCTTTCCTCGTCCCTTTCATGTGTATCGGGTACATGCTAGCAGCTATATTAATTCTCTTTGTTAATCTTTCCGAAATCCCATCTTCTATTTCTCTTATTTTCACTGAAGCCTTCACGGGAACTGCCGCTGCAGGTGGAATCATTGGAGCTATCATACAAGGCATCAAACGTGGCGTGTTCTCTAATGAAGCTGGAGTAGGATCTGCTCCAATCGCACATTCAGCTGTTAGAACTGATAAGCCTGCGAGTGAGGGGCTTGTGGCTCTCCTCGAGCCATTCATTGACACCGTCGTTGTTTGCACAATGACCGCCCTTGTCATCATCTCATCAGGAATGTGGAACGTCAAAGCAGACACTGACAAACAAATTAACCTCTTTTCAGCTCCAGAATCAGGAAGCGTTGTTACTACTGTCGACGCAGGAACTAAATTTAATCTCAGCGATGAAACATTGACTCATAAAGATGTTGAGACTGGTGAAGAAATAATAGATTGGTACAAAGTTAAAGTATTCAAAAAGGATTCTGAGGGCTGGGTCTCAGCTAATGACATTAAATTAAGATCCAAAGATGGCATTTGGCTCACCTCAGAAGCCTTCGCAACTGTGATCGACTGGTTTCCCTACGTCCTTTCAATAGCAGTTTTTCTATTCGCCTTCTCAACAATGATATCTTGGTCATATTACGCAGAACAATCGGTGATATATCTATTCGGTAAGAACAAAAAAATCATAAACTCTTTTAAGGTTATTTACTGTCTATTCATTGTTATTGGTTCAGCCGCTTCACTTGACAGTGTAATAAAGCTAGCTGATTCTCTTTTCTTCTGCATGGTAGTACCTAACTTAATTGGAGTTTACTTCCTCCTCCCAGTTGTTAAGTCAGAACTTTCTAAATACATGGAACATGTAAGGAAAATTGATGGTAGCTCTTAAATCATAGAGACTACAAGTCATACAAAATGGCTCGCAAGTATAACATCGATTCAGCCGCTAGTTCCGGTCCCTCGAGTAAAATCGATTATAAGTCTGAACTAAACGAGCAGCAATATGAGGCCGTCACCTCGTTGATGGGGCCGGCCCTTGTGATAGCTGGGGCAGGGAGCGGGAAGACTAGGACCCTTACTTATCGTGTCGCTTACTTACTAGATAATGGAATTAAACCCGATAACATTCTCTTACTAACTTTCACAAACAAGGCAGCCAAAGAAATGTTACAGAGGGTCGAGGATCTTGTCCCTTATGAGACACGGGCGATCTGGGGCGGCACATTTCACTCAATAGGAAATCGCCTCCTTCGGCAACACGCAGAAAGAGTAGGCCTAACAAAATCATTCACAATAATGGATAGAGAGGACCAGAAGGATCTCATGTCCACATGCATCGCTGCGGCTGGAGTAAATACTAAAGAAATAAGATTTCCAAAACCTGAGCTCTTAGCAACAATGTTCAGTCTCGTTGAAAATACTAACGAAGAGATAAGTGAGATTCTTGAATACAGATATCCTTATTTCCTTGATCTATTACGACCAATTCAAAAGGTCGGAAAAGTCTATACGAAGAGAAAGATTGATACTAACAGCGCTGATTTTGACGATCTTTTAATACTTGCCGTGCAACTCCTTGAAGACAATGAGGATATAGCTCAAATGTACCAACAGCAATTTCAATTTGTCCTAGTCGACGAGTATCAAGACACTAACTGGATACAATCAAAATTGATTAATATTCTTTCCAAAAAGCATGGAAACTTAATGGTCGTTGGCGATGACGCTCAATCCATCTATTCATGGCGAGGCGCAAACTTTGAGCACATCCTGCAGTTCGAAGAGTCGTACCCAAAAGCCAAAACATTCAAGATCGAAACTAATTACCGATCAGTTCCTGAGGTGCTTGAACTCGCTAACCAAGCAATTTCTGCTAACAAAAAACAATTCAAGAAAAACCTCAAAGCCAATCGTCCAGAGAGGGGACAACTGCCGGCCCTAGTTCCAGTTAATGAACCTAACACACAGGCTGCTTTCGTCGCACAGCGAATCCTTGAACTAAGGGATGAAGGCGTTGAGTTAGAGGAGATGGCAGTACTTTATAGGGCGCACTTTCACGCAATGGAACTCCAAATGGAACTCACTAACAGAGGAATCCCATTTAACATTACTAGTGGTCTCAGGTTCTTCGAGCAGGCGCACGTTAAGGACGTCGCAGCATTTATGAAGCTGGCCGTTAACCTTCGTGATGAAGTTGCATTCAAGCGAATCGCCAGAATGCTCCCTGGCATTGGTATCATTACCGCAAATAATTTGTGGCTCGAGTGGATCGATTCTCCGATAAATAAAGAAAACACTCCTCCAAAAGTTTTTTCCGATCACCTCAAAAAATTTAAGGTTCCTGCAAAATCTAAAAACACCTGGATACAGTTTGGTTATACGATGGATGAGATTGTGCCGGAAGGTGAAATTACTACGCCTCGCGAAATGATATCCTCTATCCTTGGTGGCGTTTACGATGACTACATGCGGAGCAAATTCACTAATTACGACAACCGAATTCAGGACCTAGAGCAGCTAAAGCGTTACAGCGAACAGTTCGAAGACGTCAGCGAGTTCCTTGGCCAATTAGCTCTTCTCTCAGGCGTCGAAGGTGAACCCATGAAACAAAATGAAAAGAAGGATAAGTCTGAAGCTATTACCTTATCTTCCGTGCACCAAGCTAAGGGACTAGAATGGCGAGCAGTGTTCGTAATTTGGCTCACGGATGGAATGTTTCCAAATTCTCGCGTCATTGAGGAGGACGATGAAGAAGAGTCCGGCCTCGAAGAGGAAAGGAGACTGTTCTATGTCGCAGTCACAAGAGCTAAGGACGAACTATACCTTATATATCCTTATATTTGGCCTAGCTCGAGAACTGGGGATGTTATGCAGCGTCCGTCCAGATTCTTAGAAGACTTCGATCATAAGCTTGTAGAGGAATGGGAAGTAGGTTCAATCGGAGCAACTTGGTAAAAATGACTTGCTAAGAATCACACAACAAGTCATTCAATTATAAAAATATACCCAATTGCTAAATACAATCACATTAAATATAACATGAACGACCCCATTACCGTTTCAGTCACTGGCGCAGCTGGCCAAATTGGCTATTCACTGCTATTCAGAATCGCTTCCGGAGCAATGTTCGGACCGGACCAACCCGTTAATCTAAATTTAATTGAAATCGAACCCGCGATGGGGGCTTTGGAAGGAGTTTGCATGGAACTTGATGATTGCGCTTTTCCTCTACTAAATAAAATCAACCCCACTTGTGATTTAGACACTGGTTTCAATAATTCCAACTGGGCTATACTTGTTGGCAGCGTACCGCGGAAAGCAGGCATGGAAAGGGGAGACCTTCTTGGAATCAACGGTAAAATATTTACAGGACAAGGACAGGCAATTAACAATAATGCATCCTCAGACGTGCGAGTACTTGTTGTAGGAAACCCTTGTAATACTAATTGTCTTATCGCGATGAACAATGCCCCTGATGTCCCGAATGAACGTTGGCACGCGATGACTCGACTCGATGAAAATCGCGCAAAAACCCAACTCGCACAAAAGGCAGGGGTCCATGTAAGCAATGTCAGTAACATGATAATTTGGGGCAATCATTCAGCCACTCAATACCCAGACTTTTATAGTGCTAAAATAAACGGAACCCCAGCTAACGAAGTCATTACCGATGAAGACTGGCTCAAAAACACATTCATTCCCGTTGTACAGAAAAGGGGAGCTGCAATCATTGAAGCCAGGGGATCCTCATCCGCAGCTTCCGCAGCAAATGCGATCATTGATAACGTTAAGCATCTTACACAAAACACTAAAGAAGGGGAATGGAATAGCGTCTGCGTCTCCTCTGATGGCAATTACGGCATCGACGAAGGGCTGATCGCCTCTTTTCCTGTAAGAAGTGACGGAGCATTATGGGAAATAGTTCCTGACCTTGACCTTAATGATTTCTCAAAACTGAAAATTGCAGCCTCGGTGGCCGAGCTAAATGAAGAAAGAGAAGCCGTTAAGGATCTTCTGCCTTAGCATATGTGATCTTAGCACGATTCTCGTCTATCCCTGATACCCTTAGCCAGATCTTCCAGAATCGACTCGGTATCACTCCAATCAACACAAGCGTCTGTGACACTCTGGCCATATTTTAATGCGCTCAAATCATCAGTTAATTTTTGATTTCCTTCCTCAATATTACTTTCAACCATAACAGCAGCAATGTCTGAAGAGCCTCCAGCTAGCTGAGCTGATATATCTGCTGCTACCTTAGGTTGATTTTTATGATCTTTGAGACTGTTCCCATGGCTACAGTCAACCATCAATGGTCTTGGTAGGCCGTTTTTGTCTAAGTGATCCGAGGTTCGTACTATTGTTTCCGAATCATAGTTCGGACCCGCAGAAGAACCCCTCAGAATGATATGACAATCCTTATTACCGACTGTACACACAATGGCGCTAACTCCTTGCTTTGTAACAGAGAGGAAATTATGCGGCATTGATGCTGCCTTGATTCCATCAACAGCAATCTGAACACTACCTCCTGTTCCATTTTTAAATCCGATCGGCATAGATAGACCGGACGCTAATTCTCGGTGGATCTGGCTTTCCGTGGTCCTAGCGCCAATAGCGCCCCAAGAAACCAAATCAGCTATGTATTGAGGGCTTATAGTATCAAGAAATTCCGTGCCTGCAGGTACTCCCAATTCATTAATATCAATAAGAAGCTTCCTAGCAATTTCTAGACCTTTATTAATATCAAACGAACCATCAAGATTTGGATCATTGATAAGACCTTTCCAGCCAACTGTGGTTCTTGGTTTTTCAAAATAGACTCTCATTATGATTAGAAGGTCATCTTTGTGCTTATCAATCTGCTCTTTAAGTTTAGATGCGTACTCTACAGCAGCTCCGATGTCATGAATTGAACATGGTCCAACTACAACTAGTAACCGGTCATCAGTCCCATTCAGGATAGATCCAGCCGCACCCCTAGTATCGCTAACCAACTTGCCAACAGTGTCGCTGACGGTGAATTCAGACATCAACAATGCAGGGGCAATGAGTTGTCTTATTTGATCTATTCTCAGATCATCAGTTTTGTAGCCCGAATTTTCCATTAGCGACATATCGTGCGTTCATTCATTGATATCAATTCGAATTGTATTGGATTTATTGAATAACTGATTAAATTTATAAAGATGCTTTTATCGCAAAATCCTTCAAATATAATAAATTCTACCATATATTAACGTTATTTACGTAAATATGGCAAAATCTAGATTAGACCAGCAATTACTAGCAAAAGGGCTAGTAAACTCGCGGGAAGAGGCTAAAAAACTGATCCTGGCCGGAGAGGTATCAGTAAATGGTCATATGAACGATAAAGCGTCATCTAAGGTTTCAGATGATGACGAACTGAAGATTAAAGAACGCCCAAAATACGTAAGCAGAGGAGGCTTAAAGCTTGAAGAAGCTATTAATCATTTTGATATAGAGATAAGAGGAAAGAAAGCCCTAGATTTAGGCTCATCCACTGGAGGCTTTACCGATTGTCTTTTACAATTCGGCGCTGATAAAGTCTATGCTTTTGACGTAGGAACTAATCAATTAGCCTGGAAGTTGAGAAGCGACGATAGGGTAATTAGCAGAGAAAATTTCAATTGTCGCAACATTAATGTAACCGATATCAGTGATCCAATTGATATTGTAGTTATAGACGTGTCTTTCATTTCATTGGAAAAGATACTAGTTCCAACATGTAAAATCCTTGAAGGATCAACTGATATAATATGTTTAATTAAGCCCCAATTCGAACTAAAGCGTGAACAAATCGGTAAGGGAGGGATCGTTAAGGATTCTAGTTTACACGCTGAAGCTAAGCAAAAAATTAAAACATTAGCCGTTGAGGAACTGAAAATGAATCATGTAGGTACTATCGATTCGCCAATTAAAGGTGCAGCAGGCAATACCGAGTTTTTAGCTTATTTCGAACATAACGCTTAATTACACTACAATTTAAATACTACTAATAACTTCTTACAATATATGTAATGTAGAGTCCGATTATTTAATGCAATCAGTGTAAGCTTCCCTATCGTCAGGGATATTCGTGTTACTGAAAATCTTACTAAAAGCAGTTATTTCATTGAGCGCCGTTCT
>JAAZZC010000076.1 GCA_014239335.1 Verrucomicrobiales bacterium | reverse complement strand
GTCCTGTGTATAGATGCAAAGACCGGAAAATTAGCCTGGTCTAAGGACGGAAATGTGAGGACCAGTGCGGGCCAGGCTTTTGCGGCGTTCATTGGATTAAAGGATCAAGTGATGATGTTAAATGATAGGGGGGAACTGATTTTATTTGAAGATGATCCTGGCTCATATAAAGAAATTGGACGAGTTCAAGTCTGCGGCAAGAACTGGTGTCATCCTGCATACTCGAATGGGAAATTACTTATCAGAGATTCGAGAAAACTGATTTGTCTTGATTTTAAATCATGAGAATGACGTTAAGGCCCTTAAGAGTTTTACTGATGAAGATGAGATCTCTATTCGCAACGCTTTTCTTTATTATATCTTCATTGAATCAAGTCCATTCGAAATCTGATGCTGGCAGGCATAACGTTTTGTTCATTGCTATAGATGATCTTAATGATTGGGTGGGGTGCCTTAAGACTAATTCTCAGGCAAGGACTCCTAACATTGATCGATTAGCCTCAAGGGGCGTTTTGTTCACTAACGCTCACTGCCAAGCTCCAATTTGTAATCCTTCCAGGACTAGCTTGATGCTTGGTTTGAGACCCTCGACTACAGGTATTTACATCAATAGACCCTGGTTCCGTAATTCCCCTAAAAATAAGAATCGCATCACACTCACACAGTACTTTGGCAAGTTTGGCTATGAGACGCTCGCGACAGGAAAGATATTTCACGGCTCCAAAGTAGATAATCTGTCTTTCAAAAAATATGGTCCGAGACCCGGTCAAATGTTAGGCCTTGATAAAAAGGTGCAAGAGCAAGTTCCGAGTCCAACTAAGCTTTGGGACTTTGGTCCTCAGAATTATAGTGAGGAGGAACATAGTGATTACAAGGATGCGAGCTGGGCAATTGACCAGCTAAAAAAAGAATTCACTAAACCTTTCTTCCTAGCAGTCGGTTTCTACAGGCCTCATGTTCCTCTTTTTGCTCCAGCTAAATATTTTAAATCCAGACCAATCTCTGAAGTTAAATTACCTGTTATCAATGATAAGGATAGAGATGACTTGCCCAGTGCTGCTATTCAGTTAATTGCCAATCCAACGCCTCCCAAACATGAGTGGTTCGTTGAGTCTGGTAAATGGATAGAAGCGATACAGGCTTACCATGCGTGCGTCACCTACACGGATCATCAGGTCGGTCGTTTGCTGGATGCTCTTGATGCAAGCCCCTATTCGGATAATACAATTATAGTCTTATTCTCTGATCATGGCTTTCATCTTGGTGAAAAGAAAAGTTGGGCCAAGCGGTCATTGTGGGAGCGATCAACGCGAGTCCCTCTGATCATCTATGCTCCTGGAGGGATAAAGGGCGGCCGTTGTTCACGCCCCGTTGAATTACTTAGTCTTTTTCCTACGCTTAATGAGCTTTGTGGATTACCTAAATTGCGAGAGCTCGATGGGATCAGTGTTAAGCCCTTACTAGATAACCCAAATGCAGAATGGATTTCCCCGGCACTCACTACATTTAAGAAGGGCAATCACGCAGTGAGAAGTGAGAGATTTCGATACATCAGATATGCTGATGGATCTGAAGAGCTTTATGATCATCTGAAAGATCCGAATGAGTGGGTGAATATTGCTTCGAATACAAATCATAAGGCGGTGATTATGAATCATGCCAATATGCTAGAGCAAATTTTGAATAAAAATGAACATCAAATCCCTAATGAATAAGATAATACTTTTTGGCTGGTTAATTGTGTTGAGGACCTTCCTGTCTTCATCCCTTGCTTCGGATCGTCCGAATATTTTGTTTGCTTTTGCAGATGACTGGGGCAGGCACGCTTCCGCTTATGCAAAGGCTGATGGTGAAGGGACCGAGAATGATGCCATTAATACACCAAACTTTGATGCTCTTTCTAAGGCCGGTGTATTATTTAACAATGCTTTTGTTAATGCTCCTTCATGCACTCCTTGTCGAAGCTCTATTCTTTCAGGGCAGCACTTCTGGAGGACAGGGAGAGGAGCTATATTGCAGGGCGCAGTCTGGGACTCTTCCATGCCTTCATGGCCTCTCCTTTTAGAAAAGAGTGGATATCACATTGGTTTTACATGGAAGGTCTGGTCTCCAGGAACGCCTCGTGATGCGCCCTACGGCGGGAGTGAAAATTCTTTTCATAAGAATGGATCGAGCTTCAACGGTTTTTCTCAAACTGCTACGAAACTAATGTCCAATGGTAAGAGCTTGAGCGCAGCTAAAGACTCTTTAAAGGATCAGGTCCGGTCTAACTTTCGTGATATGCTGGAGAAAAAAGAAAAGGGGAAGCCATTTGCTTATTGGTTTGGACCAACAAATGTTCACAGAAAATGGATAAAAGGATCTGGTAAAAATTTATGGAACATTGATCCGGATTCATTAAAGGGAAAGCTTCCTCCATTCCTGCCCGATGTTCCTGAAATACGTGAGGACTTTGCAGATTATTTGGGTGAAGTTTGTGCTTTTGATATGGCTTTGGGAGTGCTCGTTTCTGAACTGAAAGAGGCAGGTGAATTCGATAATACATTAATTGTCATTTCGGGTGATCATGGCCCAGCTGGATTTCCGCATGGGAAATGTAACTTATACGATTTTGGAACTAGGGTCGCTCTTTCAGTGTCAGGTCCCGGAGTCAAAGGGGGTCGCGTAGTCGATGATTTTGTGAGCTTGCCTGATCTGGCTGCCACTTTCCTTGAAATTGGTGGAGTTGGAAGGCCTAAGGTCATGACTAGTAAGTCTATTTGGCCTACTTTGAAATCCGATAAGCAAGGACTCGTTGATGGATCCAGAGATCATGTATTGACTGGAAGAGAAAGGCACGTTGCCAGAGCACGTGCAGGAGAGTTACCATACCCTCAGCGTGCACTCAGAACGAAAGACTTTCTTTTTGTCATTAACTTTAAGCCGGAGAGATATCCACTAGGAGACCATTATGGTTTGGATGGACCAAAGGAAGCCAATGTGAATCAATTGACGAATAATACATTTATTACGATACCTGATGAAGACGCTGGTCCTACGAAGGCTTGGATTGTAAGTAAGCGTAAAGATCCAAATGTGAAATTTTTCTTTGATCATGCGTACGGGAAGAGGCCCCGAGAGGAGTTATATGATCTCAGAAAAGATCCTCATCAGATGAGGAATGTTGTTAAAGATTCAAAATATAAGAAGCAGGTTGATAAGTTGCGCAGTCAATTAATGAGGGAGCTATCTTCAACAAATGACCCGCGTCTGATTGAGGATGGGAAGTTCTTTGAAACTGCCCCGATGGCAGGGACAAAAAAGAAAAAATAAACTTTTAGGGAGAGGTCTTTAGTTTTAGCTAGTGCCTATATATGTTCTTGTTATAAGTTAAGTAACGAGATAGCTTCAAATTGTAAGGAGAGTAAGTGCATGAATTTCACGCGCATCATAACAAAATGGACAGGGCTTTTAGTTCTGATTTTATTTCCTTATGAGTTAGCGATTGGAGATGGTGTGGTTTTTTTTGAGAGCAAGATCCGTCCGGCTTTGGTTAAATATTGTTACGAATGTCATTCCTCCGCGTCTAACGAACTTGGAGGGAGCCTTTCACTTGAGTTTCGTGACGATATTTTAAGAGGAGGTGAGTCTGGTCCGGCCATAATCAAAGAGAACCCTCAAGACAGCCTCCTAATTCGTGCTATAAGGGGAAATGATGATCTCGCGATGCCTCCGAAGGAGAAAGAATCGCTTCCCGAAGGTGTGATTAAGGACTTCGTTGAATGGGTTAAAATGGGTGCTCCTGATCCACGGGCAGGAAAGGTCGCAAATCCTAAACCAAAGGAACAGTTGTGGTCATTGGAACCAGTCAGTGAGCGATCCTTGCCCGAGGTGAAAGATTTGAAGTGGCCGAGTGATAGGATTGATCGTTTTATTTTGCACAAATTAGAAACCAAAAAATTACTACCAACTAAGGACGCGTCACCGCAGATTCTGATAAGACGTCTTCACTATGATCTGATTGGGTTAGCTCCTTCAGTGGAAGAGATAAATACTTTTGTCTTAGCTTATAAGCGTGACTCGAATGAAGCGGTTTCGGCTCTGGTGGATGAGTTGCTGTCATCGCAGCATTTTGGGGAGCGATGGGGGAGGTATTGGTTAGATGTTGCTCGTTATGGTGAATCGAATGGCAATGATGGATTGGGGCGTAATGCGACATTTCCTCATGCATGGAGATTTAGAGATTATGTAATAAATTCTTTTAATCGCGATGTTCCCTATGATCGATTTATTAAGGAGCAAATTGCTGGAGACTTATTGTCTGTAGATGATGTGGAAGAGAGGAACCGAAACTTAGTTGCTACGGGTTTTCTTGCCATTGGAGCTAAGCCGGCTAAGGCGATGAATGAAAACTTTGCTATGGATGTAGTGGATGACCAGATAAATGTTGTGACCACAGCCTTGCTGGGAATGAGTGTTTCCTGTGCCCGCTGTCATGACCATAAGCATGATCCAATATCATCTAAGGATTACTACGGATTGGCCGGAATTTTTAAGAGTACAGAAACGTTATGGGGGAAGGCTGCTAATGAAGCACTCACGGCTCCTTCCACACCTTTGCATGAATTGCTGGATAGATTGCCTGACAATCAGGGGGGCAATTCTACGGTTCCGGTATTTCCATCAGAATTAAAAGAAGTCACTGAAGGGCTCAATCCGGTAGTTTACTCAACACTCAAAGAAGCCACTAATGAAATCGTTTTAGAGAAAGGGATAAGCCTTTCAGATGAGAATTATGCAAAATGTAATAAGGGTCGAATGAGGGTTAAAACCACCGTTCCTTATGATAATTATTCTGTATCATTTTGGTTCAGGAATGATACAGGAAATTCTTCGCAGCCCATCACCGCATACCTTTTTTCGTATGCAAAGGACGGAGATGATAAGCAGGCAGGAGAGAATATAGGGATCGGAGGGAAGCATGATAAATCCGTTACGGGAAAATTATTTATTTGGAACGGAACAGAATTGGACCAAAGCATTGCAGGATCCAATGAGATACCGGAAGGAAGTTGGAATCATGTTGTGATGGTTAGATCTAATGATCGGGTTCGCCTTTACCTTAATGGTGGGAAAGATCCAGAAATTGATACTAAAATTAAAATTGCGAAAAATCCTGATCGGGAAATATTTGTAGGTTCTCGGAATGATAATTTTGCCCCTCTCAATGGGCAACTTGCCGAGTTGGCAATTTTTGATAGGGCTTTGAGTGTTGAGGAAGTTAAGAGTTTGCATTTCTCTTCAGGGCAGAGAGTGGGGACTGTTCAGAAGGCATGGGTAATGGGTGTTAGGGATAAAAAGAAGGTAGAGAATTGCAAGATTAACATTAATGGGGATTCAAAAAAACTAGGAGCTAGTGTTTCACGAGGTTTTCCAAGTGTCATGGTATCAGATCCAGATTCTTTTAGTATTGGTCCCGATTCTAGTGGTCGCTTGCAACTAGCTGAATGGATAGTGAGCGGGCAGCACCCTTTGACTGCGCGTGTTCTAGTGAACCGAGTTTGGCAGCATTTGTTTGGAAAAGGTATTGTGAACACTTCGGACGATTTTGGTTTTTATGGATCGAGGCCGTCGCATCCTGCTCTACTTGATGATCTCGCGATTCGTTTCATGAATGAGGATTGGTCGATAAAAAATCTCATTAAGATTATAGTTCTTAGTCGGACCTATCAGCTTGATAGTCACATTGAGGATGAAGAGTTGTTGTCAGTGGATCCTGATAATATTTTTGTGGGTAGGCATACTCGTCGCAGGCTTGATGCTGAGACTAATCGGGATCGTATACTGCAGGCATCTGGGAACTTGGTCCTTGGATCTACTAATGGATCAGCAGTTGATAAATTGGATGTTCTTTTGAATTGGCCCCCTGGTGAAGCAAAGTATCTTCATCAGGCCAGTAATCACAGAAGCATTTATTTGTGCATGCTAAGAGATGCTCAACCTCCTGATCTAGTCGCATTTAATCTACCAGATGGATTTTCCGTCACAGGACTAAGAGAAAAAACAGTGATTCCAACTCAGGCGTTGTTTTTCTTAAATTCTCCACTTGTTGTGGACCAATCAAAGGTAATTGCCAATGATGTTCTTGGAACTGGGAATGCATCTGATGAGAAGAGGGTAGCAAAGATGTACTTAAAAGTGTTGAGGCGGTTGCCTTCGGCAAACGAGGCTGCCACGGCTTTAGATTATATTGAAAGGGTAAGAGCTAAGCTTAAAGGTAATGATGAATTTGTTAGATCTTGGGCAAGTTTCTGCCAAGTTCTCTTGGCAAGCAATGAGTTTAGATATATAGATTAAATAAAGGATGGCGGAATTTTCCAGACGACAAATGCTAAGCGCAGGGTCCTGTGGTTTTGGTGCGCTTGCGTTTAGTGGCTTGTCGAATGCCTTGACGGCTGCTCAGAACAATTCCAACGATCTTAAGGCACGTGCAAAGAGGGTCATTTTTTTGTGCATGCCGGGCGGTCCTGCTCACTTAGATACTTTTGATTATAAACCGCAGACAACAAAGACTGAGCACCCGGGTTCAGTATTCAAATTTAATCAGCATGGGAATAGTGGTTTGTGGGTTTCTGAACTTTTTCCGGAACTGGCAAAACATGCAGACAAGTTATGCGTTCTGAACGGGATGTATGCAGATACTGGAAATCACGCGCAATCCTTTCGACAAATGCAGACCGGCGAACGGCTCCGTCCTCGACCAAGCTTTGGGTCTTGGATAAACTACGGATTAGGAACCGAAAACGAGAATCTTCCAGGATTTATAAGTTTAAATGCTCATGAGTCATTCGTTCATTCCAGTGCGTTCTTACCTTCGAGATATTCTGGAACACCGATAGGAGTAAATGGTGAAAGTATGTCTGATGCGACAATTCCCAATGTTTTGGGCGATCATTTACCCGAAAAGGTAAAGCGGCTCCAACTTGATGCTTTGCAATCAATGAATAGAGAGCATTTGTCTTTTAGAGGAAATGATAATGCATTGGATGGTGCCATAGAATCCATGGAACTAGGCTTTCGGATGCAAATGATTGTGCCAGATTTGATGGATATCAGCACGGAATCAGCTGATACTCTGGAAAGGTACAGAGTAGGGAAGAATATTAAGGTAGGAACGTGTCGGCCTTCCGACTTTGGGCGTCAGTGCCTTCTGGCTCGGAGATTTGCTGAGGCAGGAGTTCGCTACATTCAGGTATCTCATAATGGATGGGATCAGCACAAGGATCATAGGCGTGATTTGAGGGCTAATTGCGAGAGTACTGATGCTCCAATAGCTGCGCTCCTGGGTGACCTCGAACAAAGAGGATTGCTTGAGGATACTTTGTTAGTATGGGGAGGTGAATTTGGTAGGCCAGGATTAAATCCCTCTGATAAAAAAGATGAGACTGGCCATAATGCCAATGGGTTCACTTTTTGGTTAGCAGGAGGAGCGGTGAAGGGTGGGTATGTCCATGGGAAAACTGATCCGACCGGTGCTAAATCAGTAGGGGGAAGAATGCACTTCCGTGATCTTCATGCGACTGTGCTTCATATGTTAGGTATATCCCATGAAAATCTTACGTTTTTCCATCAGGGACGAGTACATAGGCTCACTGGTTCAAATGGTGGCAAAGTGGTGAACGAAATTATTGCTTAGTTTCACTCAGGGGCATACAAGTTTATAGGCCCTTTGAAATAATTTCTACTAACTAGCTTTTATCCAATCAACTTCTAGCTCGAAGGGTCCCTCTTTTTTGTCTGCGATTATGATGCCGACTCTTTTAATGGTTTTAGAATTGAATTGTATGTTAGGAAGATTCCATCCCCGAAAACTAGCTTTTAATTTTTCAAATGGGATAAATACCTCAGACCATTCCCCTTTAACTGTCGTGAATTCATATTGAAATGAGACGGCCATGCGGCGATATTTGGAATCGCTTTCAAGGCGGATCTTGTAATTTCTTCCATCACCACGAGTTCTAATTTTTATGCCTTTGTAATTACTCAGATCCAGTGATGTTCTTTTGGATCTGATAGATGAGAATCCTCCATTATTTTTAAGAGAAAGATTGCCCTTAAAGATTAGGGACTCTGAATCGGAGATCTTGAATTTTCCTTTTGAAAGACCTCCCATGACACCATCATCGACTATCTGCCATTGAGTGAGCTGAGATTCAGAATTCTCAAAAGCTGTCAAAACTTTTTCAGAGCCGTAAAGATTGAAGCTGGAGAGGCAAATTGTAACAATTGAAGTTTTAAAAATGTTTTTCATAAATGTTGGCAGTTGGGTTTTATATTTGATTAATAAGGAGTTGCTAGAAATTTTACGTAAAATAGATTTTATTTGGAATCTGTGCAGTAAATGCTAGCCACCAACAATTACGATTTTTTATTTAAATTGGATCTATTTAAATAAATAAGAATTGAGCTCTGACAAGTAGTTGAGAGCTTTTACTTAAATTTCCAATCTTGCCATGACTTTTGGACTTTATTTCCAGAACTCACATGCCATGCGTATCCATTGCGCCTCTCGGGTTCAATTTCAGACACATTGTATTTAATTTTGCCATCTCGACCACTGAAAATTGGGCGATTGGTTTTGATTTCATAAAAGCGTGCCCACATCACCGGAGCATCTGGATCCGATATGATTTTACGGTCACCATTAATTGTTTTGTACCTTTGGCCGGTAATTTTTGAACGTTCATACCATTTCACTGCAGCGATTATTGCTTCTTTGATTTGATTAGTAGGTTTTTCAATGCTCATCAACAAACAAGCAATTTCAGCACTTTCACCGCCACTAATTGATGGATGCTCATAAGACCTAGCGCCCCTAGGTATAAAAGTAATTTTATCATGCTGGGCGCACCAGGCAGTTAATTGATCATTCACTTTGATCTGACATTTAAGGATACATTGAATCCCATTACTAAAAGAATATCTTATCTGACTTATGATTTTTTTAGGTACAAAATTATACCTTTCATCAATATATATTTCTCGTAAGAAATTCAGGATTCCGACCATAGCCCCATCGTTGAATGTGATGTGCTGAGAGTATCCAGAAGGATCAGGGCTTTGAGGCCATCCTCCGTTCTTGTACTGTGCTTTTAAAATACACGCGAGTCCTTTCAAAAAAGCATTTTTGTATTTTATATTTTTTGTTGATTGGAATGCATGAGCGAGGAGTCTCAGTTCATTTAGGGTTGCTGAATTGTCGAAAGTGCCTGGAATTTCTTTTTGGATTGCTTTTTCAGTTGTGTTGATGTTCTTGGGCCAGATCCCATTCTTGTCCTGGTGAGAGAGTATGTTACTGATGACCTTTTTGCCTTCCGTCGAGTTGAACCAAGTGTTTGGTTTGTCCAGATAGTCTCGTGCGCTTCCAGCCATTACTGGGCAAGCAAGTAACAGAATAGGAATGAGAATGACCTGCAATTTCATTATGAAATTGGTATCACCATTATATTTAATTCGATTCAATATTTAAAATAAATAGTTGCCGCGATTTACCATTATCTGAAAGCCCAGGTACTATGATCTTGTTGCTGTCTCGGTTCCAGCACGGAGAGGGGTCCTGTCTAAGATCTCCTGAAGTCCATTTTCCTATGTCAAATCCATTACTTTTTACATGGGATCCATTCTTTAGGTTATAAATAACATAATAATTTTTTCTCTTCTTCTTGTTTTTGTAACCATTCACAAACCATTTTCCGTCAGGAGATAATGCAATGTCTCCTTCAGGGTCAGAGAAGATTGAGGGCGTCCCTATCGAGCCAATTACACGTTGTGAATTTGTATCAAAAATAACTTGGTCCTTTCCAATTCTTCCAATTATTTTGCCGTCATAACCCCATTCTGGATGGCCTCCGATGTGCTTTGAAAGTAACTTAAGTTTTGAGCCATCTGAATTCATTACAAAGGCCTGATTTATTTTCTTTTCGTTTTTTGTGCCATTCCATCCTCCTCTGGCAAAGAAAAAAATTCTGTCGTCTTCTCTGTTCCAAAGGGTATGGTTTATAAAAAGTGATGGTATTTCATTTTTGTATTTTTCTTTTAATATTATTGCGAGATCATTAAAGGATATGAGTAAGGATTTGCTACCGTCTTCTGTGTTGACTTTGAAGATGCCGTCATCCTTCGGATGCTTTTGTCCGGTCGTCCAGTCGAGGGTCCCTTTGTAGCCTGTTACAGGTCTTAGTCTGGCCATTCGGGCGTAATTAATACCAAGGAAGTGACCGCCTTTCTGAGCCACGCCGCTGTTTCCTATTGGAGTGTTTTGATAACGGTACTCCTTTAATCTTTTTCCGTTTTCTCCTTTTGCGATATCAAAAAGAACACAAAACACTCTCCCTGTTTTTGTGTCTCGATCATTGAAGAAAAATTGAGTTTTCGGTGATTTGGGATTCCAGTAAAGCATAGTTCCTTGCTGAGGGTTCCATGCGGTAGTCTGATCGATTTTTCTAATTGAGTATTCCTTTTGGGTGTCAATTAGCACAATATCTGCGGAATCATTGGGCCCAGGCATTCGATTCTGAAAGCTGCTTCTTAATGCGATAATGTATCTTCCGTCTCCGTTCCATGGTACGTTTTGAACGTGGCCAATATAGCCAAAGAAATGATTCATCGGGCCAGAGGTGATTTTTTGTGAGTGGATTGTTAGTTGGCGAGGCTCTTCTGATTTTGCTGTTAATGTGATGGAAGTGATTGAGAGCGAGATCACCAATAATTTAATTGTTGGCATAGGCATATTTATTATTGGTAATTTCACAGAAAGGATTCAATTTCTTTTTTGGTGGGAGTTGCTCCCTGAGCTCCTGCTTTTGTAACTGAGATGGAGCCTGCGATGTTGGCGAAATGGATGGATTCAGAAACTGGTTTTTCTTCCAGTAGAGACGATGCTAGGGCTCCGGTGAATACATCTCCTGCACCTACGGTGTCCTTAGTTTTTACGCTGGGAGGTATTGATTCCATTATTTCACCAGACTGAATCATGAATAGCGTTGGATCCGATCCCTGAGTAATTATTATCATATCAAGTCCGAATTCCCTGAATGATTCGAGGCTCTCTGACATATTTGAGGTTCCGCTGATTTGCGTTGCTTCGATTTCATTTAGAATAAGAACATCACAGGGAAATCTATCAGCATTAAATGCAGAGTTCCAAGGTGATGGGTTAATCAATATGCTGAGATCATTTGATCGAGCAAGAAGACATGCATGTGTGATTGTTTCCATTGGGACTTCCAATTGAAGGAGCATGATTTTAGATTCTTTAAACAGATTGATATGCTTATCAAGGTGCTCAGGGCGCAGCGCATGGTTTGCTCCAGAATTAACTACGATTGAGTTTTCACCTTTGTCATCGACGCTGATAAATGCTGATCCGGTCGGATCCAGGTCGCTTGTTATAATTGCTGAGGATGAAATTCCATAATTTTCCAAATGGTTTTTGTATAGATTTCCTTCAGAATCATCACCAACGCATCCTATGAAATTGACTTGAGCTCCAGCTAGCCGAGCGGCAATTGCTTGATTTGCACCTTTCCCCCCAAGTGAGGTTAGTGACGATTTAGCGATTATGGTTTCCCCTTCTTTGGGGATTTTTTCAACGTAGAGAGTATTATCAACTATTAATGAGCCAATGACTAGGACTGACATCTAGTGTTGATTTTATGAATCAATTATCAAATTCAGATTCGTCAACTCCGTACTTTTCAAAGAGTTGCTCTAAGTTCTCTCCTGAACTTTCCATTTGTTGTCCTAGGTCTTGCATCTCTCCTCCCCACTCGCGCAT
>JAAZZC010000077.1 GCA_014239335.1 Verrucomicrobiales bacterium | reverse complement strand
TAGAATTAGAAAAGAAGAAGAGCATGTGCCCTGGTGGAAATTTCATAGCATCCGTTCAGTTAACTAATATGAGTGATTTCATAGTGTTGCTCCATACTCTTGTATGGATCTAATCGTTAAGTCATCTTCCTTGATGGCTTTTAAAGCACCCATCAAAGCTAAAGCGCCAGCCACAGTTGTACAATAGGGCAAGTTCTGGTTTAGAGAGCTTCTCCTAAGTGAGAATGAATCCTTTATAGATTGCTCACCGAATACTGTATTGATAACAATAGCTACTTGCTTTGCCTCAATGGCCTCCACAATATTCGGGGACCCTTCTTTGACTTTATTAATGGATGCTACTTTAACTCCATTCTTTTTAAGATAATCAGCAGTGCCTTGGGTTGCGATTAAATGGTAGCCCAGCTCCTGCAACCCTTTTCCAATGACAACGGTCTTTTGTTTGTCAGAATCTCTAACGCTGATAAAAGCAGTGCCCTCAAGAGGAAGCTTAACCCCGGTTGCCAATTGTGACTTTGCAAAAGCCCGACCAAATTGAGTGTCAATACCCATGACCTCTCCGGTAGATTTCATTTCAGGTCCTAATAGAACATCAACATCCTTGAATTTATTGAAGGGGAAAACTGATTCTTTTACGGCAATATGAGAAAAGTCTATCTCCTTCGTAAAATCTAATTCCTTTAGGCTTTTACCAGCCATGACTCTGGCGGCAATTTTTGCCAAAGGAACCCCAATAGTTTTACTCACAAAAGGAATTGTGCGTGATGCTCTTGGATTCACCTCGATGATATAAATAGTTTCATCTTTAACTGCAAATTGAATGTTTATCAGTCCAATAACCTTAAGTTCTCGCGCCAATGCACAGGTCTGTACTTTTATTTCAGCAATCGTTTCAGGTGGAAGAGAAAATGCGGGCAGGGAGCAGGCGCTGTCGCCAGAATGTATTCCCGCCTCTTCGATATGCTCCATCACTCCACCAATTACTACATCCTGTCCGTCGGAAATGGCATCAACGTCTATCTCAATGGCATCTGATAGAAAATCATCGATTAGTACTGGGTGTTCAGGTGATGCTTTAACCGCGTTCTGCATATAATATTCGAGGCGATCCTGATTATAAACAATTTCCATAGCTCGTCCTCCCAATACATAAGAAGGACGAACCATTACGGGGTAGCCGATTTCTTTAGCGATTTCACGTGCTTCCTGATAGGAAACAGCGGTTCCATTAGCTGGTTGGTGAAGTTCCAGTTTTTCCAACACTTCTTTAAATAATTTTCTATTTTCGGCTCGGTCAATGTTAATGGGGTTTGTTCCAATTATAGGAACTCCGGCATTCATCAAATCCAACGCAAGTGTTAATGGAGTTTGACCTCCAAGTTGAACGATCACACCATCTGGCTTTTCGACTCTTGCTATATTCATGACATCCTCAAAAGTCAAAGGCTCAAAATAAAGCCTGTCAGAGGTGTCATAGTCTGTACTCACTGTTTCTGGATTGCAATTGACCATGATAGTTTCATAGCCATCTTCCTTTAATGCAAAAGACGCATGCACACAGCAATAATCGAACTCAATTCCC
>JAAZZC010000078.1 GCA_014239335.1 Verrucomicrobiales bacterium | reverse complement strand
GGGTAATGTCAGCCATCCCTTCGACTGCGCTTTGAGCTTCTGGAAGATTCATTTCTCCGACCTTCATGAGGTTCTGGGTAATGAAATGTAGACGTGGATTCGATTCGTCATCCTTGACCCACTTTTTAACAAACTTTGCAATCAGGGGGACGAATCCAATGAGAAGGCAAATGTTTATGAAGTTAAATGTGGAATGGAAGATTGCCAGATTGAACCCTATTGGAGTGGCATGCTTCTCGGTACGGAATGAATCGGGGAGGCTGTTACCAATCGACTCTACCATGGGAGTGAAGGCATAGAATGCCGCAAGCATCCAGATGACACCCAGTATATTGAAAGTGAAATGGGCACGGGCAGCTCGTTTTGCATTTGTATTTGCGCCTAATGAGGCAAGATATGCAGTTACTGTTGTGCCGATGTTTTCACCTAGAACAATTGCGCATGATTCCTCAAAACCAATCCAACCATTTAATGCTAATGTGACAGTAATTGCCATTGCCGCTGATGAGGATTGAACGGCAATTGTTAGTAAGACGCCGCCTGCTAGGAACATCAACAATGACAGGTAACCTTGGCCGCTAATTTTTGTTATGAAAGCTTTCCAACTTTCAGCTTGTTGTACTATTTCAGGATCGGTGCTGGCAAGCATGCTCTTAACATCAGGTACTGCATCTTTAAGTGCGCCTAGTCCGTAGAAGAGGAGGCCGAAACCTATTAAAATTTCACCCATGCTTTTCCATTTTCCTTTGCCGATGAAAATGAGAGGGGTTCCAATACCTATGATCGGTAATGCAATTTTAGCGAGACTGAATTTTCCGACTACAGCTATGATCCAAGCAGTAAGCGTTGTGCCGAGATTTGCACCCATAATTACTCCAATCGATTCGACTAGAGTCAATAGTCCGGCATTAACAAAGCTTACAACAATGACTGTGGTTGCTGAAGAGGATTGAAGTAAACAGGTCGTGAGGAATCCTGTTCCAACACCTGCGACCCGGTTATGGGTCATCGTTGCCATTACTTGGCGCATTTTTTCTCCAGCGGTTTTTTGGATTCCTTCGCTGAGGGTTTTCATGCCAAAGAGAAATATTCCGAGGCTGCCAAGAATGATAAAAAAGGTCATATTTTATTTGATCAGTTTTAAATGCTAAAGATTTTATTATTTATGCTCACCTGAATATGGGCGCAACGTAACAAATGTGACGGTAGCGTCACATTTGTTAACGCACTGGTATGGATGAGTTTTTCACGTAATGCACGCACTCTTATTTCTCCCACAATTTCATAATGGATTTCTCTATTTAGCCGTGTGATTCTTGCTGTTTAACAAAAAAGAGTCAGCAAACACATTGCTGACTCTTTTTTTAGTTGAATTGATAGAGCGGAATGAGGATTAGATGCCTTCAATATTTACTACTAGAAGTAAAGTCGCAGTCCAGAGAATAATGTCCACCCACTGTAGTCGCCGCCATCATTGCCTCCGTTCATATCAGCATACTCAATTCCGCTCATTAGTTTGAGTTTGTGGTCGTTAATGTAGTAATTTAGGCCTAAGTAATAGGACTGGTAGTCTTCGCCATATCCGCTGTCGGTGAGACTAGCTTTTCTTTCGTAACGTTTTTGTGCGCGTAGACCATCTCCATCACTACTGGCATAAGTGTATCGAGCGACTAATTGCAACTTGTCACTAATATCGTATGTCGGAAGAAGGACGATGCCATAAGCATCATCGCTGTAGCCACCGGCATGTATTAGATCTGTGTTGAGAGTAATAGCTCCTTGGCTAAGAGAATGGTTTAAAGAAATTGAGTTTTTATAGGGCTTGGCGGCATTGTTTGTTTGGTCTCTGTTATGGAGTAAATCAAGTCTCCAAGCTGCTTTATCAAAATCTGTACCTTTCGAATAATCGTAACCGATGCTGGCTAATGCAAATTCTCCAGAATCATCAAAATCACCAAATTCTTCATCAATGTTTCCATTATAAATTCCGAGAATATAGTTCCAGTTTTCGACGGATCCACTGGCGCTGATTCCGGTGGTTTTTTTCGGGCTCAACTGATTTACCAATAATGAACGTTCGAAGGTCAGGATTTTTCTTGAAGAAGTTGACCATTCATAGGACCAGGATGGTTTCTGTTTGCCAATAGTAATATTAAACGAGTCGTTCCCCTGATATTTAATGTATGCCTCCTCTAGGCTTTTATAGAATGGTGAGAAGTCATCATTTACATTAATTTCAGCTTTTAGTTTCCAGTCGTCTCCAAATACTTTTGCCTCTGTTCCTAACCGGAACCGTCGGCTTTCAGAATCACTCCAGTCACCTTGATCCGAATTTAAGTCTGCATATTGCCATTGGTATCTACCTACAAGCTTTAGATCGTTAACTAATAAGGAATCTGAATCGGAGTAGAGTTTAGGTATATCCCAGAGATCTGCCAATGATTCTGAATTGCTATTCACCGAGGCCGAAGAGGGTTCTCCAGCGATTAATGAAATTGAACTGAAGAGCAGAGTTATTGCAGTGATTAGGGAAGCTAAAATTAGATTAATCTTAAATGTATACATATGTAGTTTGATGCGATTGAGTTAAATTATTGATCTGTTTTCTTTGAGTTGTGAGTGCTCGTAATTTATTTAATCTGATTAAATCGCAAGCTCGAAATAATATTTTTTCTACACTTATTTCTTAGAGTTTAGCAAATCCATGTTACACAAACGTCACTTAATATTATTGATATGTATGGGTTGAATCAGAAATAACGGTCTAACGCATTAAAGATATTCATATGTGTAATTATTTAGAGGCTCAATGTAATATTCTGACGTTTGAGCCTAAAAAGGGATAAAGCACTGGCTCAAGCATCTTATTTTTTACGAATTAAGATTTCCGCAAGTACAACAACTGTGCGAAACTCAATGCCCGTTTAATCGATGGAGATTCCCTACATAAATAGAGAGCTTAGTTGGCTTGAATTTAATCAGCGCGTTCTTAATGAGGCCAAAAGGCAAGAGCTTCCCTTGTTGGAGCGATTAAAGTTCTTATCTATTACTGCGTCGAACCTAGATGAGTTTTTCATGGTCAGGGTTGGAGGTCTTGAAATGCTCCGTTCTGCAAGGAAGAGACAGCCTGATCCGGCAGGGTTGTCGCCGGGCAAGCAATTGTTACTAGTGAGGCAGAGAGTTGATATTATGCTCAGTGAAATTGAGCAATGTTTCTTTGAGGAGTTGCTTCCTGAGCTAAATGAAGAGGGCATACGCAGAGTCTCAGTCGATCAATTAACGGCAGCGCAGATGGACCATGTCGCTAAGTTTTTTGCAGAGAGGATCATGCCTCTTCTGACACCGATCATAGCAAATGATAATATCCGTGAGTCCAGTGCTTTGCCGAGTCTTTGCATCTCTCTGTTTTGTGAGATTGGAACATCAGAACGGACAGACCCTAGACACGTTTTGGTGCCGATCCCTAGTAACGTATCTCGCTTCATTTGGCTTCCCGATTCCGATGAAAGCAAATTCATCCTCCTTGAGGATGTAATAGCTAACTTTGTGGGGCAGGTTTTTCCTGATGAGGTCGTAAATGGTAGTGGCCTCTTTCGTGTTACCCGTAATGCAGATATTTCACTCGAAGAGGAAGGGGCACATGATCTGGCTAGAGGAATGGTTGATGTGCTAGCTGAGAGGAAGCATAGTAAATGTGTTAGGCTTGATGTTGGACCTGAATTCCCAAGTTTTCTATCTGGTAAACTTAAAGATTTATTTGGAGCTGAGACTAATCAAGTTTATACGACGAGGGCACCATTCGGGTTGGGTGATTTTATTGAAGTTGCTACCTTGAAGGGGTTCGGAAATCTTCAAGTTGAACAGTGGGCGCCGATGCTAAATAAAAAATGGAGTCCTGGGAAGAATATATTTAAGAGCATCTTTGAAAATGATATTCTTTTACATCACCCGTATGAAAGTTTCGAGCCTGTCATTGCTTTAGTGGAGCAATCGGCGACAGACCCTAAGGTCTTGGCCATTAAGCAAACTTTGTACAGGACAGCTAATAACAGCCGAGTGATTAGTGCCTTAATAAGAGCGGCTGAGAATGGTAAGCAGGTCACTGTCGTTGTTGAGCTTAAGGCTCGATTTGATGAGGCTCGTAATCTTGAGAGGGCCGAGGAACTGGAAAAGGCTGGGGTCCAAATAATTTATGGAGTCAAGGGTTACAAAACTCATTGCAAGATTACCCTAATTGTTAGGAATGAAAATAATGAGCTGAAACGCTACACTCATTTCGGCACCGGCAATTACAATGAAGTGACTGCTGGACTTTATACTGACATTAGCTACATGACCTCGAAGCGAAAATATGGATACGAAGCGGCAGCGTTATTTAATGCTCTCACTGGTGGTTCAAAGCTTAAAGGAATGAAGAATCTTATAGTGGCTCCTTTTTACCTTAGAGAAAAGTTCATGGAGTTAATTGAAACGGAGACAAGGAGCGCAGAAGAAGGGAAGGAGGCAAGTATTGATATTAAGGTTAATAATTTGCAGGATGCTTCGATAATAAGATCCCTGTATAAAGCATCATATGCTGGAGTTAAAATTAGACTGAACGTTCGTGGTATATGTTGTCTTCAGCCTGGTCTGAAGAAGATCAGTAAAAATATAAAAGTAATGAGTACTGTGGATCGTTATCTTGAGCATTCTCGTATTCTTTCTTTTTATAATGGAGGTAAGGTCAGGATTTTCATTTCGAGTGCTGATTTAATGGAGCGTAGCTTTGATCGGCGAGTCGAATCGATGGTTGAAATTAAAGATTCGAGTTCGAGAAAAAGAATATTAGAAATTCTTGAGGGAAGTTTCAGGGATAATTCTCATTCATACGAGCTTGAATCTGATGGGACTTATGTCTTGCGTGAGGTTGCAAAAGGAGAAAAACGATTCCGTGCGCAGAGCTTTTTTCATGGCCAGTCTGTTAAGAGAGCAGGGAAAATTTCTTTATTGAAAGAAACCTCTTTTGCTCCTCATAAACCAAAAAAGAAAATGGATGAGGCGATTTAATGCCCTGAATGCGATCCCCTTAGAATGGCTAAAAAGATTTCAGTGGGAATAGATTTGGGAGGCACAAAAATCATGGCTGTGATTTTTGATAAAAACTTTAATGTGTTGGGTTCAGAGCGAGTTCCAACAGAAGGCCACAAAGGATCGAAGGAAGGCTTAAAACGAATCCTGAACACTGTGAATTTGACGATTGAATCGGCTGGTCTTAGTAAGGATGACGTTGTCGCCTGTGGCATTGGGTGTCCTGGCGTCGTTGATTTTAGTAGTGGTGTTCTTAGAGAGGCAGCTAACCTCGGATGGAAGGATGTCGAGGTTGGGCGGTACTTATCCAAAAAACTTGATGCAGAAGTGGTCGTCTTAAATGATGTGGATGCTGGCACTTACGGTGAGTATCACCTAGGCTCGGCGCAAGGAGCCCATTCTGTATTTGGGGTTTTCCCGGGCACCGGCGTTGGAGGAGGATTTGTCTATGATGGAAGAATTCTAAGAGGTAAAACTGCTTCATGCATGGAATTTGGAAGGTATAGAATGCTTGGATCAACGCTCGAAGGAGATCTTCATGAGCCCGTAGCCCTCGAAATTCTTTGTGGGAGGCTGGGGATTGCGTCTTCTTGTGTCATCGAAGCGTCAAGAGGTAATGCCAGTTCAATCATGGAGAATGCCGGTACTGATATAAGAAAAATCAAAAGCGGAATCATTAAAAAGTCTATTGATGCAGGAGAAGAAAACGTTCTTCAGATAATGAAGAGGAGCATTTATTATTTAGGCGTTGGAGTGACCAGTGTCGTTGAGTTGTTAGCGCCCGAAGTTGTCGTTCTGGGAGGCGGTCTAGTGGAAAAGATGCCCGAACTTTATCTCGAAGGTGTGAAGGATGTCGTCCATAAATATGGATCCAAGGCTCTCGCTGACGGAGTAGATTTTCGAGTAGCTAAGACAGGAGATCTTGCTGTGGCAATCGGTGCAGCTTCTTATGCACTAGAGCGCGCATAGAGGTGGATGAGAGGTTTTATCAGACTAAGGATTCCTAAAACATTAGAAATTTAGTCTCAGTATTTACTTGCTTGTTTTTCTTATGCACACATTATTGTGCATGGCAGAGGAGTTTTCTTTAGGTCTCAGTTTCGATGATGTTCTTCTTGTGCCTAAGAAGAGCTCTATTTTACCTTCTGAATCGAATATCCAATCATTGCTGACTAATTCAATCAGTGTGAATATTCCAATTCTCTCTTCCGCGATGGACACTGTCACAGAAGCGGAATTGGCCATCGCATTGGCCCGAGAGGGAGGCATGGGCGTCATTCATAGGAATTGCCCTATAGAGGAGCAGTCTTCTTATGTTAAAAAAGTAAAAAGATCAGAAAACACAGTAATTCATAAGCCGATTACTGTAACTGAGGATACTACCTTAGGTCAGTTACATGAAGTAATGAAGGAACATGGGGTGTCAGGATTTCCAGTAGTCGATGGGGACGGAACATTGGTCGGAATGGTTACGAATCGTGACATTTGGTATGTGGAAGATGAATCTACCTGTGTCAGCGAGATGATGACACCTAAAGAGAGGCTAATTTCTGCTCCTAAAGATGTCTCGCAGGAGGAGGTGAGGCAAAC
Source organism: Verrucomicrobiales bacterium (assembly GCA_014239335.1). Classification (GTDB taxonomy): domain Bacteria; phylum Verrucomicrobiota; class Verrucomicrobiia; order Verrucomicrobiales; family DEV007; genus EC70. The sequence continues at coordinate 220 of JAAZZC010000078.1, read as the reverse complement.
TCTATACAAGAACCGCCTCGAGAAGCTTCCACTCGTTGATGCTGAAGGAAAGCTAGCCGGTATGATCACAACTAAGGACATAGAGATTCGCCAGCGTTATACAAATGCCTCAAAGGACCAAAATGGACAGCTCCGTGTCGGAGCAGCGATCGGCGTTGGAGGCGATTCGAGGGAAAGGGCCAGTGCTATGGTCGAGTCAGGAGCCGATGCACTATTTATT
>JAAZZC010000080.1 GCA_014239335.1 Verrucomicrobiales bacterium | reverse complement strand
CTGGATTCAGTTTGACTATATCTTAGCAGAGATTGATTCGCTAGGACCTAGAATCTTTGAGATTAATGATTATGAATACGATGCTGCAGGTAAGTTTCTTTCGATCACATTTCCCTCTAGTCCGGGACAATTTTTCTTAGTTGAGGTATCTAATGATATGCAGACTTGGTTTGAATATGATGATAGTGTTGAAGCGGATGAGGAAGGTTCTTCTACAACTTACGCCGTGGAGCTTTTGGGAGATGAAGGGGATGCCTTCTTTGTGCGGGCATCACGTTTTCCATAAACGATTAACATTTACAATCAGTGTCAATGGTTCTTAGGGGGCTACTAAAGTTATTGAGTGTTGGTGTTTTTTTTGTTACGGGAGGGTGTGGTCCAAAGGGAGAAACAAATCGTTCCGAATTCAGAGAATTGGATCCTAATGCTGAGATTGTTAAGATTGATAGGATGGTAGCTGTTGAGCAACTGATCCTCGAGCTGACTCCAAAATTAAAACTATTAGCTGATTCCCTTATCGAGTCAGGGATTGAGATTTCAAAGACTGGTCCTGGGCTCTTTGATGAAGATTTTCGGATGGGATCAGTTGCAGTTACAGATCCAAAGACTTCTCCAACTCGTCAGATCAAAGAAATGCCGGTCCGAGTCATTGAAGGTGAATTGGCAACGATGTGGTCTGAAATATTTAGAGATGTGCAGAGGTTCAATGATGCTCATTTTTATTTTGTGGATGGCAATTATATTGGGCCTGATCTGAAACGGTTCGAGTCTAATGTTGGTTTTGAGGGCAAGGGAGTGGACGCGAATGGCTCAGCTCTCTCCATAAAGGGTAAGATTCATATTGGTTGGAACTCCAAGAAAGACTCATGGGAAATCGGGGAATGGAAATTCGGGGCGATGCAAATGGTACGGCTGAAAGAGTCGCTCTTTAAGGAAGTTCTGAAGGACGTAATTTTGGACCAACAACAATATGAAAGAGCCGTAGCCTCTTTGCATGAGGAGAACGTCATTGATCTTTTTACTCGTAATAAATTCAGTGTTTCCAAGCAAGTGTACGCTGATTACCTGGACCTTGACTCAACGTTCCAGCACCCTGGACTTTCAGTGGTGGACTATAATAAAGATGGTTGGGATGATCTTTACTTAATGGGCCGGTGGGGAGCGAATCAGATGTTTCGCAATAATGCTGATGGAACATTCACAGACGTGGCTAAGGAGATAGGCCTGGATATTAAAGGGCTATGCAACTGTGCAGCATTTGCTGACTTTGATAATGATGGGGACCCTGACGTGTTTATTGGGCGAAGTCTAGAAAGGTCCCTTTACTTGGAAAACGAGAGTGGTCGATATGTTGATAGAACAAAAGAGGCCTGCGGATCATTACTTATGCCGTACCTCGTTTCAACAATTTCGGCTGTCGATTATAATCAGGACGGTTTACTTGACGTTTATCTGGGTCTTTATGGACCTCCTCAGAAGAGCAATAGCCCTGAGAAATGGGTGAACAGGTTTTTTCCGGAAAATATGGCAAAGGAGATTCTGAAGAGATTGCCTCAATCTCACCGCTACATAAATCGGCTAGGACCTCCTAACCTGTTATTGGTTAATCGGGGAAAGGGCCATTTTTCTGTTGCTCCAGAATCTAGTGAAATTGCTGAATGGCATAGCACATATCAAAGTGTGTGGAGTGATTTTGATCAGGACGGAGATCCGGACGTCTATATATGTAATGATTTTGCCCCGGATCATCTTTATCGGAACGAAGGGCCCAGAAGTTCTTCAGATGATCCGCGTTTTGTTGACGTGACCAAAGAATTGGCTGGAGATTCTATGCAGGGATTCGGAATGGGGGCATCT
>JAAZZC010000081.1 GCA_014239335.1 Verrucomicrobiales bacterium | reverse complement strand
GCAAGATCAGGTGTTTGAGCTGCTTCCTGGGAAGCTCCTCCCGACTCTGTTAATTGACTTTCGGCCTGCGTCGCCTCCGCTACCAGACTCCCGGACGCAACCGACTCACTTCCCGTCTCACTCTCAACCGCACTGTCAGAAACCGCATCCATTTCTGCCTTGGATAATTCAGCATTTTCAATCTCAGGCTCAAAAACATTATTAGATTCAGCCGCTTCTTTATTCTGAGTCGTTCGGTTCGGATCCTCCTCCAGTAAAGCTTCCTCAATCTCAGGCAAAACAGGTTCAGACAGCTCAGCTATGAGACTTGATTCATTGACTTTCTGAGCCATCGAATCTTCTTGGACCTCTGCCTGTGAAGTCTTAATTTCAATGTCCATGGATTCCTGAAACTGTGATTCCACCTCAGGTACATTCTCAACTAATTCCTGTGGCTTTAGTTCCTGGATATTGAAATCACTCTCGGTTTTCTCGATTGATATTTGAGTACTAGGATCAGATATCTCTGCCTCTTCAGGAGCACTTTCCATAGCCAATTCCTCCTGCGAAAGAGCATCTAAACTGATAGCAATCTCACTCGATAAATTTTTGCTCTGCTGTTCAAATTCCTGAGTGATGAACCAGGCCGTCGCTAGCAATAAAAGCAGCAAGTGCAAGGCCATCGATGCAGCCATACACTTATGTAAGAGGCTCGTAATGTCCTGCCATGTTTCTAATAAATAGATAAGAGCAAGGAGAGCTAATAGCGCCGCGATTAACCACCACTTTAATTTACCTAAAGCATTTTTATATTCTTCCCAACGGCTAGAATCTCGATAGCCAAAGACTTCACGTGTGGTCGACTTATATAATCGATAGTCACTTGTTCCATTACCCGCAGTAGAACCGTAATCTGTGCTAAAGAGCAGATCATATCCGTCCATTCGGACTGCCGGATCGGTGACATTATCTTCTTTAATATAAAGGTCTACACGTTCAGGAGATTGAACTTCATCGCCAATTACACGACTCATATAAACACCAAAGACTGAATCATCTTTACGATCCGAAGAAAGAAATACATGAGACCCTTTCTTCGTGAGTGCTGCCTGCACATCATTGGATCGGGAATTAAGGTCCTTCACCGGAAAAGAATCAGCAAAATTGAGGTGGGCTATTTCTGGTACCTTTGTGGAACCTTGCTCACTTACAGCGGCATAAATGTCCTGGTCCTCAGCAACATTTCGATCCGATGAAAAATACAATATCGAATCATCGGATGAAGGAGCAGGTCCCGTTTCATTACCTGGCCCATTAACGCTTGATCCCAAGCCTTTCACGTTAGTCCACTCGGCCCCATTCCAAAGAGCCGCATAAATATCATAACCTCCTTGTCCACCTTTCCGGTCAGAACTAAAATATAAATAATTACCGGAAGCTGAAAATGCAGGCCCTCTCTCATTAGAATCTGTATTGATATTAGTAATGGGTTCAGGAGCTGACCAGAGCCTACCGTCCCAAGATGAAATGAAAATATCAGAGCCTTCTTCTCGTTCAAGGACCAGCGCCATTTGCCTGCCATCTGCAGAAAACGCAGCTTCAAAATTCCCGGACGGACCCTCCTTCAATTTTTCCTTTTCTTCCCCTTTGGGCAAAATGGTCGGAGAGGGAGGTTCCCACAAAACAGACCTTGCTTTGTTTTCTTGAGCACTTATACGAATGTCCTCCCCGTCAGTATAGTAGGCCCAGACTTCTCTCCGCGCCTTACCTCCAAGATTCCACAGAATGATCAACGCAACCAACAATGCTACTGCCGGACCTGACCACCGCTTGACATCTGACCACTTCAAACTCTTAACAGCTCGTAAAATAGAGCGCCAAGAACAACGCGGTATCCGCATTGCCGAGATGAGTTTAGCAAGCCTGTTATAATAGCTCATTTTGAGCTTCCTCAGAGTCTATTCTGACTCAATTTTTTCTAGATAATTTCGAGCAAGACCAATGGCCTCCTCATCCTTGTATCGGCTCAGGACTTCCTTAAACCGTTCGATAGCCTGATCAGTTTTCTTCTGTTCCAAAAGAATGCGCCCCATGCTCAGCACTGACTTCGCCTGCCAATTAGGGTACTGTGGATAATTAATCTCAAGGTTCACAAATTCGATAAGGGCTTCTTCGTATTTCTTTAAATTCAAATAACATAGCCCAACCTGATACCGGGAACGCACAGTCCACAGATCAACGTTATCAGAAGAAACTAATGCCTTGTAAAGAGGAATTGCATCGGCAGAGTTCCCGCTAAGGTCAGTTGCATATGCTAGTCCGAAAGAAGCATTCCTTCTCCAACGACTCTCTTTAAAGCTCTCAAGAAAAGCTGCATATGTAATTTTAGCCTCGCTATGTTTTCCTGTAGCAGCCTGAGTTTCACCGAGCCGCATCATGACTGACTCAGAAAGCGCCTCAGAACTTCCTTCGACTCCTGATGCGGTAGTAAAATGTAGATTTGCAGGCCCCATCTCACCAAGCTTTAACCTACACTCACCGGCATTAAACAAGATACGATCCAATAACTTTGATTCAGGATAATCCTTTAGCATCTCTTCGAATTGGACTGCCGCAATTTTATAATCAGCGGCCTTGAGGTGAGCGCTTGCTAACTGGTAACGGATATCAGCACGGAGATTCTCATTCTTCACACCCTCAAGAGCATCGGTTAGCTGAGTGATGACTTCCCCAATATTACCTCCTTTTAAATTCATCTCTGCTAATTCACTCTGAACTTTAGCCACAAGTGAACTTTTAGGATGTTCCTTTAAGAGTTTCTGATAAAGCTCCACCGCTTCCTCAATCTTTTCGGAACCTCGGTTACACCAAGCCAATTCATAAAGGGCCCTGTCAGTAAAATCAGAACCGGGATGATTTTCAATCAATGAGCTGAACTGTAACGCAGCTGAATCCCACTGATTTTGTCTGGCAAGAGAAATCCCAGCATAATAAATGACTCTGGCAAGTTTGGCATGTTTTGGATAATTTTCGATTACATCTAGTAGGTGCTTACTTGAAGACTTAAAATCTCCGACATTGACCAAAGACACACCCCTTTGCAACGCAGCGTCAGAAGCGAGAGGGTGTTTCACATCAAGGTCCAAAACTTTCCCGAAATTTGCCGCAGCGGAATCATATTTAGCTTCGGAGGAATCGACCCAACCAAGATAATACATTACTCTGGGCCGCTGAACTTGTGCGCCATCTGAAAACGGCTTTAACATTTTCTTGTCCTCCTCAAGGAACCTTTCAAGCGCAGTGCGAGCAGCCTTGAAATCGCCTGACTCAAAAGCAATACGACCCTGTTCCGCTAAGGCTAAAGGAAGGTGAGGGGTGGATCCAGGATAAGAGTCGGCCAGGACCTTGAGTTTTGACAAGGCCTTAGCGTCATCCCCATTACGAGAATGAGCCACTGCTAACTGCATCAGTGCGGTATCAAGATTTTCAATTGCAGTTATTTTACCTTCAGAAACATTCGACACTGAAAAATTTTCCAAATGAGTAATGGCTTCTTCCCATTCCTCTAAGCGAAAAGAGCAGTCGCCAATGATAAAATCTAGCTGAGCAAATAAAGGTCCTTTAAGGTCTTTTTTCAGAAGAGACGCTGAGTCTTTCAGGCATTCTTCCCATTGGCCCTGACCATGATTAATCTGTATGACTCGGAACTGAGCAACTAATTGGTTTGGATGCTCTGGAAAATTGGTCATGAAATTAGCGTATGCAGGAGCAGCTTCCTTGATTTGATTGAGTAAAAATAAATTTTCCGCTTTCGAAAAGAGAGCAATCCCTCTCAGTGGATGTTCAGGAAATTCAGAAATGAATTCATTAATGGAGCTAAGACTATTTTCATAATCAGCAAGATTCTGTTGGCACACAGATTTCTGGATCAATAGCTCTGCTAGTTGCACAAATTTTTCATTTTTATGAACCTCGTCAAGTAGAGCAAGCGCTGACTCCCAGTCAGGTTCTTTTTTTCCCATCAACGCATTCGCATAATCGAAACGAAGATCGGTGATTATTTCTGATTCTGCGAAACGAACAGTTGCATCCTCCAAAATATCTGAAGCCTTATCATAATTCTTACCGTTACGGGTAAAGACTCGTGCATGCCATAGACTTGACCTAGCCGCTATCGCTCCTTTCCCGGCACCCAGGGAAGCGAACGCAGTGCCTGCCTCCTCAAAATCTTTTTCTTCAAGGTGTGCTCTTGCAATAAAAAAGGTAGCTTCTGCTATGTGCTTACCCTCAGGCGCATCTTTAATATATTTTCCAAGGTCCTCAATGCTGTCGGCATACTTCTTTAAAGTGAATCGGGTGATACCTAACCTGTAATGACATTCCGTAGATTCGGGAGGCCCAAGACTAGGCAGTGCAGCCAAGAAGGACTGCTCTGCTTTGTCATACTCATTGAGTAAATTATAACACTCTCCAAGAATATAATTTGCCCTCGTTGACCAGAGCTTATTCGCCTCTAATGCGGCAATGCCAACCAATGACTGAACCGCCTCCTGAGGCTTTTTGAGTTGATATTTAGCGTAGCCCTGCTGATAGAGGACCCGAGCCAGACCTTCAGGTCCTGGCTTAGATGCTATGAGACCAACTGCCCACTTTTCCACATCAAGCCATTTCTTCTCACTGAAGCTAACATCACAGATTGCAGCCAATGCAGCGCCACGATAGGATTTATCCGTTAGCCCTTTAATTTCGGCAAGAAACAATGCCTTTGCATCGACTCGCTTTCCTGAAATCATCAGGCACTGACCCTGTAGCATGACGAGCCGCTCTCGGCTCACTTTAGGGTCAAGTATCTCTTTCTTAAGAAGAGCATCAAGGTAGGGCATCGCCTTTTCATACTGTTTGAGGGCATAAAGGCTAAGAGCGAGTCCCTGCCCAGCAAGGTCAGCCTTTGAATGGTCAGGATTCTTCTCGAGGAAAGCCTCAAACTGACTAACGGCAACAGGATAAAGCTTTCTATTAAAGGCCGCATTCGCCACATAGTATTGGTCAAGGGCAGGATCTTTCTTGGTCGTTGATTCTTTTTTTGGAATTGCTAATTCTTTTGGTTTTTGAGCAACCGCAAACGGAACGATCAAAGAAAGATAAAAAATTAAACTAAATGGAAAAAACCGGCAGTGGTTCATCGTAGTTCTGATCATAAATATAGAATTAAAATAAATAACTGAATCTCTTAATTATTACCCAAAATTCATATTTATTAATCTTTAGGATGCTAGAAGTATCAGCGTTGAGCAAACTTAAAAAATCGCCTTCTATTCACTCTTATCATTATTAGAGCATTCTACAATCTTTATGGTTAATATGACGTTCATTTCCACAATTTCCGACTGGCTCAATACGGCAGTCAGTAGCTCCAATAATTTTAAATCAATCAAAGCTTGGCTAACAATTAAATGGAAATAATAATCAATTATTGAACAAAAAACGCCAGATGCTCATTCCTAATTCAATTCGGCACCGTGCCCAAAATAATTTGTGCCTCTTGCTCATAAGTATCGGTGCTATTCTGGTAACGAAATCAAAGGCTTCTGAAGAAATTGCGTTCAATCGCGATGTGAGGCCTATCCTCGCAGATAATTGTTGGTCCTGCCATGGACCAGATGCAGGTAATCGCAAGGCAAAGTTAAGGCTCGATAAAAGAGAGAGTGCAACAAAAGAAGTGATCGTACCTGGCAATGCGAATAAGAGTCCGCTCATTCAAAGGATCTTTTCCGATGATGATGATGAAATAATGCCACCCAAAGATCATCGAAAAAAATTAACCAGCCCTCAAAAAAAACTTTTAGTGGACTGGATCAATCAGGGAGCAAAATGGCAAGATCACTGGGCATGGATAAGGCCCATACGAAAGGACGATATCCCCACAGAAAAAGTCATCGATTGGTTTCTTTTAAAGGAACTAAAAAAGGGAAACCTCAAATTCTCAGAAGTAGCGCCTGCTCACACTATCATTCGCCGATTAAGTTTTGATTTGCGGGGCCTACCACCAACGACAGAAGAAGTTAAAGAATTTCAGAAATACGATACGGAAGAATCCATTAAGAGGGCCGCAAAATTATTTATTTCTTCTCCTTCTTTTGGCGAGCGAATGGCCGTTCATTGGCTAGATCTGGTCCGTTATGCTGATACGAACGGTTATCATGCCGACATCGAGTGGAGCGTCTCGCCTTATAGAGACTATGTGATTAATGCATTTAATAACAATATGCCCTTCGATCAATTCACCTTAGAACAAATTGCGGGGGATCTCATACCAAATGCATCCACAGAGCAAAAAGTAGCCGCCGGATATAACCGGCTCAATATGAAGAGTACAGAGTTTGGAATTCAGGACAAGGAGTACCTGAGTAAGCATTCTGCTGACCGGGTCAGGACCACGGCGACTACCTGGTTAGGAGCAACTCTGGGTTGCGCTGAATGTCATGATCACAAATTTGATCCATTCTCAATTCGTGATTTTTACAGCTTCGCTGCCTTCTTCGCAGACATTAAAAGTGTCGGATATTATCCAGACGCACAAAAAAAAGGATGGGGTGAAACGATCGAAGTAATCGATCCGAAAACTATAACAAAGATCGCCGGACTGAAAAGTGCACTCAAATCAATAGGCCCAAGCAACATCCTCAAAGATTCAAGAAAAGAGGGAAACGCTTGGCAATACATATTCAACAAACCTAATCCAGAATGGAACTTGCCTGATTATGATGATAGTAAATGGAACAGTGGTGAAGCAGGGTTCGGTTCCCCAGGAACCCCCAATGTCAAAATCCGAACCGAATGGAATTCGTCTGATATTTGGATTCGCAAAGCCTTTAATTTAAAGGAAGTACCAAAGAAAATTTTCCTGCTCATTCAGCATGACGAAGACGCCACCGTATCAATTAATGGAAACAAAGTAGAAAACCTAAAAGGTTATTCTACCGATTCTGAGGCATACGCCGTTCATGGGATTGATACAAAACACTTTAAGATTGGAAAAAATGTCCTTGCTATTCATTGCCGGCAGACGAGCGGAGGCCAATTCATTGATGCTGGTCTTAGTTCAGACGTTACAGAAAATATAGAAATTGAAAAACAGATAAAAGAACTGCGTCAGAACAATCGTAAGATGCTGGCAACTGTCTCGGTCGAACCAAGGACAGTCAGGATACT
>JAAZZC010000082.1 GCA_014239335.1 Verrucomicrobiales bacterium | reverse complement strand
TTATAAAAACACTATAATTCGGAAGAGTTGATTATTATCAGAGCTTTCGTAAACCTCCCGATACTCTCGATTGTAGGTGCGTGACAACTAATTTATAATCAACAAGTTAAGAGCTTGTGAAAAATTTCACAAATAGCGCTTGCGGGATGTTCTGGGTGCTTAATAATTAAGGTCGGTAAGCGGTAATCATAAGACTTTACCGGAGTTCCTAGTAAGCCCAGATGGCAGACACTTTGCAAGAATTTGAGACGCCCGATGCGGCCACTAAGGCGGCACAGGCTCTGGAGAGCTATCAACAAAAAACGGATGATCTTGTTGGCGAGAAGTTGACACTCAACATGGGCCCTTCTCACCCTGCAACTCATGGGGTTTTAAGGCTCATCCTGGAACTGGATGGAGAAGTTATTAGTAAAGCAGAACCTGACATTGGATACTTGCATCGAGGTGATGAAAAACTTGCTGAAAACATGCAATACAATCAGTTCGTTCCATACACTGATCGCCTAGATTATCTTGCTCCTTTAGCAAATAACGTCGCTTATGCTTGTGCTGTTGAAAAATTAATGGGCTGGGAATTACCTCCTCGAGGACAAGCGGTCAGAGTCATTTGTTGTGAACTTGCCAGAATTTCTGCGCACTTACTAGGTGTTGGCTGCTACGCAATGGATGTGGGTGCAATGACTGTTTTCCTTTATACGTTCACGCAGAGGGAAACCGTTTATGATCTTTGCGAGCAGATCTCTGGAGCACGTTTCACCACTAGCTACACTAGGGTAGGTGGTCAGACAAGAGACATGTCAGAAGATACCATAAAGGGCGTGTTGAAGTTTTGTGACGAAGTGAGTGAGGTTATTGAAGAAGTGGATAAATTACTTTCAAGGAATCCTATCTTCATTGGACGCACTCAAGATGTTGGATTTATCTCTAAGGATGATGCGATCGGTTATGGGTTGACGGGCCCAAACTTGAGAGGTTCGGGGGTGAGCTTTGATATGAGGAAAAATCATCCATATCTTGGATATGAAAAATATGATTTTGATATTCCTGTGGGTAAGGTTGGTGACTGCTATGACCGTTATTTGGTTCGCATGGAAGAGATGAGGCAGAGCGTGGGCCTTCTGCGTCAGGTTTGTCAAAAAATACCGAAAGGACCAGTGAATATTACTGATCCAAAAGCGACTTTACCAGATAAGGAGCGCGTACTTATGAGTATGGAAGAGTTGATTCATCACTTCATTGTGGCAACACAGGGAATTGATGCTCCTGAAGGTGAGGTTTATTTTGCTGCAGAGAATCCTAAAGGAGAGCTTGGATTTTATATTAACTCTAAGGGAGGGGGAGTCCCTCATCGTCTCAAGATTAGGAGCCCTTCATTTGTGAATTTAAGTATTCTTCCCAAACTTCTACCAGGGCACATGATTAGTGATGTTGTGTCTATTCTTGGCAGTTTGGATTTTGTGATGGGAGAATGTGACCGCTAGTAAACAATATGGAGGTTTCTGGAGAATTAAATAAACAGGCGAACGAATACATTAGCCACTATCCGAATGATCAGAAGAGGAGTGCGTCTTTGCCTCTTTTGCATTTGTTGCAACAAGAGCACGGCTACATCAATGAAGAGAGCGTGAATTGGGTGGCTGAGAAACTAGACATTGAACCAATCCATGTTCTCGAACTTGTTACGTTCTATCCAGGATTGAGACAGGCTGCCCCTGGTAAGTATCATGTTCGAGTTTGCCGTACCCTGTCATGTGCAATGGCTGGTTGTTATGAAACGATGGAAAAGTTTTGTGAAGTAGCTGGCATTGACAGATCTAAGGTTACGCATCACAACCCGATAGCAGTTTCTGAAGATGGTAAATTTAGCATTGAATTTGCGGAGTGTTTGGCGAGTTGTGGGACAGGGCCTGTGTGTTTAATTGGTGATGATTTTTATGAATCTGTGAAGGCTGATAATGTGGCTGAACTTATTGAAAAATACGATTAATGGCAGCCCCGAAATACATAAAAGGAAAGGAGCCTCACAAGAGTGAGTATAGGATGATTTTTCGTAATGTTGATCGTCGTGGTTGGGATGTATCTATTAAATCTTATATTGCAGACGGTGGATATAAAGATCTTAAGAAGGCTTTAAAGATGAAGCCTCAAGAGATCACTGATGAAGTTAAAACTTCAGGCCTTCGCGGAAGAGGAGGGGCAGGATTTCCGACTGGAGTTAAGTGGGGCTTCATTCCTCCCGATAATAAAAAACCAGTTTATCTGATTTGTAATTGCGATGAGTCAGAGCCAGGCACTTTCAAGGACCGTTATATTGTTCATCAGGATCCGCATCAACTCATAGAAGGAATGTTAATTTCATGTTATGCAGTTGGAGCCAAAGTTGCATACATTTATATCCGAGAAGAATTTCCTGAAGGCGCTAAGATTCTAGAGAATGCGATAGAAGAGGCCAGGAAGAAAAACTTCTTGGGAAAGAAAATTCTGGGAGGACAATTTAATTGTGAGATATTTGTGCACCGTGGTGCAGGTGCTTACATTTGCGGTGAAGAGACAGGGCTCATCGAATCATTGGAGGGGAAGAGGCCTTACCCAAGAATCAAGCCTCCATACTTTCCCGCTGCGCTTGGATTGTATATGTGCCCAACCATTGTTAATAATGTGGAATCTTTATGTCATGTGAAACACGTCATCGCAATGGGTGGACAAAAGTACGCAAAGATAGGTACTCCACGGAACACTGGCACTAGGATTCTGTGCGTTAGTGGTGACGTAGTAAGGCCTGGTTACTTTGAAGTTGAAGTTGGTAAGATCACAATGGGTGAACTGATTAATGATGTTTGTGGAGGATTAAGAAAGGGTCGTAAACTTAAAGGAGTTATACCTGGAGGTTCATCGGCGAAAGTTTTGCGAGCTGACGAGAAATATACAATTGGCACCGGTGAATCAGAGAAGACAATTGGTATGAATGATATTCCAATGGATTTTGATACACTTGCCGCTTGTGGCTCTATGGCAGGATCTGGAGGAGTCATTGTTATGGATGACAGTCGCGACATGGCATGGATCCTAAATAATATAAATACTTTTTATGCCCATGAGTCTTGCGGGCAATGTACTCCATGCCGAGAAGGTTCGCTTTGGATGAAAAAAATCACTGATCGAATGGTTTCGGGTGCAGGAGTCCCGTCTGACTTGAAGACTTTGACTTCGGTGGGAGACAACATAGCAGGAAGAACTATATGTGCTTTCGGAGAAGCATGCGCTTGGCCTACTCAGAGCTTCGTTGCAAAGTTTCCAGAAGATTTCAAAAAGCATACTAGCCGGAGAAATGCCGGCAAACAACTCAACCCTGAATCGAAGGTGGCAGCGGCTGGTCTTAAGCGTTGAATTTGTTAATGTCTGCTCCAAAAAAACAAACTGAAGGCCTAGTGAACATCCAAGTGGATGGGCATTGGATTCAGGTAAAAAAGGGAACTCGCATGATTGAAGCCTGCAAACAGGCATCAGCAGAAGTTCCTCATTATTGTTATCACCCTAAGCTTACTTCACCTGGAAATTGCAGAATGTGCTTAGTTGAAATGGGCATGCCACCCCGACCTACTCCAGGCCAAGAGGTAGAACTGGATAATGATGGACATACTAAAATAAGTTGGATGCCTCGCCCAGTTATAGCTTGCGCTAATACAGTTGCTGAAGTGATGGGGATACGAACGCAGTCAACTTTGGCAAAGGAGTGTCGCGAGGGAGTGATGGAATTTCTTCTAATTAACCACCCCCTTGATTGTCCTATTTGCGATCAGGCTGGAGAATGCACTCTCCAAGAATATAGCGTTGAGCACGGTAAGGGCGAATCAAGGTTTCTCGAAAATAAGGTCAAGAAACCAAAGAACGTCGACATTGGACCGAGGATTCGCTTGGATGATGAAAGGTGCGTTCTTTGTTCACGGTGTGTGCGATTCACGCGAGAAATCGTTGATGATGATGTGCTGGGTTTTGTTGATAGGGGTAGCCATAATGTATTGACGGTTCATCCTGATAAACCTTTGGCGAATAATTATTCTTTAAACACAGTGGATATATGCCCCGTCGGAGCACTTACCTCTAACGACTTTAGGTTTAAGATGAGGGTTTGGTTCATGCGCGAAACAAAGTCCATTTGTAATGGCTGTGCCCGCGGTTGCAATATTCTCATAAGTTCGAGAGAAAATAAGATTTATAGGCAGACTCCGAGAGAAAATAATGAAGTTAATTCTTCTTGGATGTGTGATTCTGGAAGGCTTGATTATCATTTTCTTGAAAGTGATGCGCGTCTTACTGACCCGATGATTAAGAAGGGTAAATCTCACGAAACGGTTGATTGGCCCCAAGCGATTCGAAGGGCGGCCGAGGGAATGCTCAAGTATAAAGGCCATGAAATAGCAATTATTGCATCTGCTCGCATGACGAATGAAGAGTTATATTTGGTCCGTGTTTTGGCAGACACATTAGGAACCAAGAATGTCGATACACTCAAGTGTCATGGTGAAGGGGACGATTATCTTAGTCATGAAGATAAGAGGCCGAACACAAACGGAGCCAAAGTTATCCTTAAGCTTCGCAGTCCTGGATCGAAAATTAATTCAATTAAAAGAGGCATCGAGTCCGGATCAATTAAAGCCTTATTGGTTTACGGTGAGAATATTGCGAGTAAAGGTTTTGATGATGGCGTTTTGAGTAACTTGAAATTTTTAGTCACTTCACACATATTGGCTAACCCAACAGCAAAATTATCAAACATTGTTCTTCCTGGTGCAGGTTATGCTGAGAAAAGAGGATCAATGATTAATGCGACGGGTCGATTGCAGTTGTTAAATAAGGCAATCGAACCGCCAGGCAATAGCAGAGATGATTGGGAGATTTTGCAAGATCTTAATCGTGCCATGGATGGGAAGGATTTTATATATGAATTGGCGGACCTTTTTTCTGAAATGGCAAGTGTTGTGCCGGTCTTAAAGGGCCTCAGCTTATCAGGGATAGGAGAGAAGGGTGTTTCGGTTATTGAAACTGGAGAAACTATACCACTTCTTGAACGAGAATCGCAGAGAGTTAAGCAGGGACTCATAGTAGGATAAATGGAGATTGGAAATATATTAACTAATATTGAATTGATACCGATTCTGATTTCTTTCGTCAAAATCGTCATAGTGATATTCGCAGTCATATTACCGATGGTGGCATATTCTGTTTGGGCTGAGCGCCGAGTGAGCGCTTTGATTCAGGACCGGGTTGGGCCTAATCGTGTAGGTATTCCTTTTACTAAGATCGGTTTGTTTGGCCTCGGCCAACCAATTGCAGACGGGATTAAGTTTCTTCTTAAGGAAGATTTCACACCAGGTCATGTGAATAAATTTTACTATTGGCTTGCTCCAGCACTCACGATGGTTCCAGCGCTACTAACGTGTGCGGTTCTTCCATTCGGCAGTGAATTATTTGGTGAGAAAATGGTAATAGCGGACCTTAATGTCGGACCTCTTTTTGTTTTTGCTATTGCTTCACTTAGTGTTTACGGAATTGTTCTGGCAGGGTGGGCATCAAATTCAAAATATTCTTTTCTTGGAGGAGTTAGGTCTAGCAGCCAAATGATATCTTATGAAATTTCTCTTGGGCTTTCTCTTGTTCCAGTCCTGTTAATTTTTGGAGAGTTAAACCTTAGTGAAATTGTATGGGAGCAGAGTAAAAATGGATGGCTGTTACTGCCATTCTGGGGAGAAGGCGCAATTTGGAACGGGGGAGTGGATCGATTCTTTCTGCTCTTTCCTGCATTCATTGCTTTCATAGTCTTTACTACTTCGATTTTTGCAGAGACGAATCGATTGCCTTTTGATCTTCCTGAATGTGAAACCGAACTCGTTGCGGGTTACCATACCGAATATTCTTCTATGAAATTCGCCCTCTTCTTTTTGGGTGAATATGCTGCTATGATTATTGGTTCAGGTCTAATAGTGACCTTGTTCCTTGGGGGTTGGTCCCTTCCGTTTGGGTTGGATGCTTATTTGATGAGCATGGCTGGAGACCCGCAACAAATTCCATGGTGGTTAGGTTTGATTCATATAGGAACATTTCTAGCAAAGGTAATTGCCTTCATTTTATTTTTTATATGGGTTCGTTGGACGCTTCCTAGATTTCGCTATGATCAGTTAATGAAGTTGGGGTGGATTATCTTCTTTGAACTTGCACTATTAAACATTTTTATTACTGCAGGAATTTTAATTTTAACTCGAGATTCTGCTTCTTGATTATGGCTATTACTGTAGAGCGTCCCAAATTGACACTTCTTGAGAAGTTTTACTTCCCAGCAATTATGAAGGGTTTGCGCATCACTATCGGGCACGCGATTCGGATACTAAGAAGAAAAAAGAAAGTAACGATGCAGTATCCTGAGGAAAAGTGGGATGATAATCTGCCGGAACATTACAGAGGAGCTCCTGCGTTAGTCACTGATGAGCATGGCAGAGAGCGGTGTGTTTCATGTCAGCTTTGTGAATTTATTTGCCCTCCGCGAGCCATCACTATCATACCTGAAGAAATTCCTCCTGAGGATCAGTGGTCCAAAGTCGAAAAAAGACCCAGAGAATTTGAGATTGATATGATTCGTTGTATTTATTGTGGAATGTGTGAGGAGGTATGTCCTGAACAGGCAATTTATCTTCGTAAAGATTATGCTATCACAGGTTATAACCGTGATGAAATGGTTCATAATAAGGAAAAACTTTATGAGATTGGGGGCGTGCGAGAGGGCCTTGTCAATAAGTGGAACAAATTGAAATAGAAAGCCTGAATAATTTCCAATGTCACTGCTCTTTTACATTTTTTCAGGCTTGATGCTTGGATTTGGTTTAATGGTGATTGTTTGCAGAAATCCTCTGTCGAGCGCGCTCTGCCTCGTCATTTCCTTCTTAGGGTTAGCTGCCCTGTTCGTCACCCTTAATGCCTATTTCATAAGTGTAATTCAGATTCTCGTTTATACCGGGGCTGTAATGGTATTGTTCCTATTTATCATTATGCTTCTCGATATCAGAGAAGAGAAAAGTAAAGATTGGAACTTTTTGGCCTTGGGCGGAGGAGTGATCGTGTTGTTTGGATTTGTTGCGCAACTAATTTCTGTGCTTGGTGGGTTCGATGATGGAAAACAAAAGATGGTTCCATTTCCAGAGGATTTATCACATGAAGATGTAAAAATGATCGGGGTTGAAATTTTCACGTATTACAATTTTCATTTACAGGTCTTAGGAGTTCTTTTGTTAGTTGCTACGATTGGCGTTGTTGTTCTTAGTCGTCAGCAAGGGAAGGAGGGTTCGGAAAACAATTAATTGTCTCATGCCTACTTTAAATGAATACCTTTTGATGGGCGGTTTGCTATTTGCGATAGGGCTTTGTGGAGTCATGATTCGCACTAATATCATTGTTATATTAATGAGTCTCGAAATGATGCTCAGTGCGGCTAATTTGACCTTAGTTGCTTTTTGGAGATTTGGCGGAGGAGAGGGTTTGCCTGCGCATTCGTATAATGCACAAGTGATGGTGTTTTTTGTGATCACGGTTGCTGCTGCTGAAGTGGCTGTTGGCTTGGCTATAATTGTTGCTCTTTTTAGGTCGCGCCAAACAGTGGAAGTCGAAGAGTTAAGGAGTATGAAAGGATAATTAGGATGACGATTGCATTTATTATTCTTCTATTACCATTGGTTGCGGCTGCATGTAATCTCCTTTTACTAAGGAAAAAGGCAAATTTTAGTGCATATGTTTCAACGCTTTCAGCTGCAATTTGTTTGATATTAACTTTGGGGCTTATCCGTCAAAGCCGTCAAAGTGACTTAGATAATCTTGGATCATTTAATTGGATAAAGATTGCAGATTTTGAATTGGATATTGGGATAGAGTTAGAGGGTTTAGGTCTGGGGATGATTCTTGTGGTTACCCTCATAGGTTTTTTGGTTCATCTCTTTTCATTAGGATATATGCGAGAGGATGTTGGCAAGGCTCGTTATTTTTCTGGGCTTTCTCTCTTCATGTTTTCAATGACTGGAATTGTTTTTGCTGACAATCTTGCGATGATGTTTATTTTTTGGGAGCTAGTTGGTCTCAGTTCTTATCTTCTCATTGGACATTGGTATCATAAAAACACAGCAGCCGAGGCAGCGAAGAAGGCATTCCTCGTGAACCGCATTGGTGACTTTGGTTTTATGATTGGAATTCTTCTAATATGGGGATCTTTTGGTAGTGTTAATTTTGTAGAGATTGAAGGGTTGTTGGGGAATGGGAATTATGACAAAGGCTTACTTAACTGGTCAGTTTTT
>JAAZZC010000176.1 GCA_014239335.1 Verrucomicrobiales bacterium | reverse complement strand
GGACACAAAAACAAATGCAATAAAAATTAGAAAAGCAGTAAATATTTTCATCTTCAACTTAAGTTATTACTTAATTATCTCATTTATAAAACGCAAAGCAAGGGAATATCATTAGATAAAAACTCATAAAAGTTAGTTTTAAAAATATTTCTCCTGCCTCACATATAGCTAAAAAGGCTGAAAATAGAGCCCCTTTACGATGAAGTTAAATTTTTCTGAAATATGAACCTCAAAAAAATCTATTCATTGCTCTTTATTTTGAACCCTTCCCTCCCAAAAAGATGAGCTAATTTATCTCTTCAAAAGTTCCGCAACCTTATCAGCTGTGAGCCCCTTAACAGGCAGAGGGTACCCCAGGGTATCACCGCTCGGCTTAAAGCCTCCCCCATCAACATCAACAAAGATTGGATTGTTATAGGCACATGGATTCATTGCGCTTTGCGTGCTACTGCCGAAACCCTTACTCAGATTAAAGCCTTCACCATAAGCAACAACTATCAGATGCGAGTCCTGACTAAGTTTCACTTTCAAATCCTGATCAAACTTTACACTTCCATTCAAAAACATCTCTTTATTATCTTTCCTGGTAAAATTAAGATCATTCCTCTGGCTCCCGTTGACTAATATCTGAATTCGATCAATATCAATCCAATCTGTGCATTGGACCTTCACCTTCAGATTCACTTCGCCCCCAGATGCCCTAAGATCACCTCCAGCAAGAACTCCCTCGGAAGTTCTCACTTCGAGGTATGGACCATTAGTAAGAATCATTTGTCCGGACTTAGAATTTCTGACGAGTTCACGCCAATCTATCTTGGAAGGATCATCGGTCGAGCTCTTCACGTAAGTCCGCCATCCACCTGCGCCGTTTCCATGTACCGTATGAGCATCACTAACAGCGATCCCCCAAACCCGATGTCCCTGATTTAATATTTGCAGCCAAATGAACTCCCTTATGTATTTGACTCTTCCTCCCGGACCAAGCTTTTTGTCAATGCGATAAGGCGCACCAGCGAGAATGTTATTGCCAAGATAATTCTGAGTTTCGAGCCAATCGAGCATCGTCCCCAAGTTAGCATACCCTCCATCAATGAGACCGTCTCCGTTCCAGTCCACGAAGTTCTCTTCCATGCTCGGATGATTAATATGAACCCAACGGTCAGGGTCCGAATCTTGATAGTGTCGAAGCGTTATCGCAGTGAGCCTTGGGTCCTTAGACCATTGAGGGGCACCTCCGTCCTGCTTCTTAGGATCAGGCTTATAGGGGAAAGCATTAAAATGAGCCCCAGACCCAGTCAGCTCAATACCTGGGACCGTTGACATGAATGATTCAAGGCCAAGAGACACAATCGTAGGCGTCCAGTCAAAGATGCGGTTATGTTCGGTCGTCGGAACAAATTCCAAATGTTCTGCAGCCATATTAATAACGCGGTCAGCCGTTCCGCAGGTATTATCCCCACTAGGAGTCGAATGATTATGATAGTCCGTACTCACCCAACCAGTCGTGTCGACTACCCTTTTCAATACACCATTAAAATCTACCTTTTTTCCTGGATCTACAGTGATCTCTCTTTCTATATGAGAGAACTCAATCCCGTGCGTAACAACAATCCTGTAAGCCCCAGGAGGCACCGTGACTCGGAAGTCTCCCCTCTCGGATTGATACTGGTCAACGCAACCATGGGCACGATTATTCGGTCCGAGATTCGGAGCCTTGGTCTTTCCAGATCCATTGAACTGAACTTTGCATGGAATCGAGATTCCTTTTTCATCCTTAATATCAAAAACAACTGCACTCTGAGATGGTAATCTTATTTCTCTTTCCGCGGAATCATTACCCTTAAGATCAAAGGCCGCAGACTGAGTGACTCTTCCGACATCTATAAAACTGAGATCATATATTTGCCCCTTCGGGAATGAAAAAGAAAAAGAACCGTCCTCTCCGGTGTATCCACTCACTGATCCACCGTTCACCTTCGCAAGAATTTGTACATTGGAAACCTTTTCATCATCTACTCCAACCACTCTGCCAGTCAGAGAGCCTGTATTGCCTGACCTCTTAAGAAGCTCACCGACCGCCGACAACGGGGAAGATCCAACAGCAAGGAACCGCTCAACGGTGATTTCCTGTCCAGCCGCTAAGGTAATTTCACTAGGCTTCTTACCATCCTTCCAATCCCATCGATAAGCGTACCCACGACCATCGGCTGGGTCCACCGAATCCGCCCACCGGATATCTCCGGCCCGCCCCTCAGATCCGAACTTGGTCCATGAGTCATTCAATTTTACCTTACGCTCGAGCTTCGTTTCGTTCCGAAGGAGTGAGGTAATTAGAATTCCATTCCAGTTCTCACGTATCCTGTAAAGATGCTTAGTATATAGCCCTGCCCCCTTAGCCGCCGTAATTACTGTCTCAATGGCAGCCTCTCCTTCAGGACGATCCTCGGCGACCCTCACATAAGAAACTCCACCCCTCAGTCCAAGCGGTGCAAATATAGTAATTTGATCATTATCAGCGCCCCTCAAATCAAGGTCATACAAGCAACCCTGAGTCGTTCCACTAGCGCCCCAAAAAGTTCCCATGTTCGCTTTTCTGAAAGGAGCATTCTGCGAAATTACAGCCTCTACTTTGTCATTCCTTAAAATAAAGTCCCCAACGATGCCGTCAGCCTCCTTACCACCTGGAAGTTCCTTAAATAGAGCATCATTTACCTCAAATGCCTCAGGCTTTGCGAAAATGTAAAAGGTTAAGGAAATCCAACAAAATAAAGTAGTTAGGAAATTTTTCATAATCTTGATCATGCACGCAATTTAATTAGATGAAAATCCTTAAAGTGAGGAAACATAAAGGACCGAGCACTTTAAAGTTAATTCCTCAAATCAATCTGAACTGCCTTCGAATATCGCCTCTTCTTGTTTCCCTCAAAGTCTATCTCAACGGTCGTCTTGACTGTGAATTGAGGTAATGATTCGGGAAAAGTGGGCACGTCATGGATTAGTCTAGCTTCGATCGCATCATTGAGTACCGTTGTCTTCCGTACATTAAGTGATCTTGTTCCGAAGGATCTTCGGTCAGTGAATCTGGGGCCCGATACCGGCCCCCGCCCAAAGAGCTTCTGCGGTATCCCTACCGAAATGGCCTCGTCAACGATGACATGACTCTCATTGCAGTCGATTATCTCGTAAGAACGCTCACCAATGAGACGTTCTATCGTTATATCTATACTTCGTGAATTCAGGTCAATAGTTTCCCCAGTCTTACCACCGGGCTCAGCCGCCAAATTAACGATCATGCCAAGATGACAGTCCTCACATCCCTCAAGAACTAGCGATGCGCCTGGACCCGTGTCCAAAGCAACGATCGGAACTTTCACATCACTCGAATCAATTAGCCAAAAAGAATCAGTGGCTCTCCCAGTCACTAACATCATCCCACCACTAAGGCCACAGTCACCCTTCGTATTTCTACCATCAAAAATAATAGGCATGGTTTGCCTTCCTCTTTCCTTTGTTTCCAAACGGTACTTTACAAGCTCCCCAAACATAAGGATCTCAACGTTACTGTGTCCTTTGTTATATATGAATGGGATCATCCCCCAGTAGTCTGGATTACTAGCCTTAAAACTGATTGTTGAGTGCTTAGTGTCCGGATTCAATTTGAAGACGGCACCCTTATCAACAATGAGGGTCACACCCGGCCTCGGCACATCAATGCGATCATCAAAAATATACTCGCCCGCAAGAACAATCGTATTCACCCCATTAGACATACCCCATTCAACGCATTTCTGGGGATCCTTGTGTCGAAATAGAATAGCCTCATTTTTTAAGCCGCGGACCACACTCTCTGTGCCGTCCTTTGAAATCAAATGTGTCTCATCTTCCCAAGCAGCCAAAGAGATTGATGGAAGCGCAACGAATAAAATAAACAGTAAAAGTTTATGATTAAAAGACACTAGAATATTGGTTAATACCTGCATGTGCTCGTAACATAAATTGAGATAAGCATGGAAACCAAGAACAATGCAACTTGCATGTGTAAGATTTATTGATTCTTCATTGTTCATTTCCTATCATTGACTTTAATCATGGCTTCGAAAACCCCTCCTACTCTCAGACCGTATCTACTACTAACGATTCTCATCTTAATGACTGCTCATTGCTTAGGCAATGACTATACGCCTGGCGAACAACACAATTATACCCTCGAAGAATTCCCAGAGGGTCATTACCAGTACTCTGTGTGGGTACCCAAAAATTATGATAAGAGCCGCGAATATGCCGTCCTCTTTTATCTGCACGGGGGAGGCAGAGGCAGGCATCACCCTAACGAGGGAAAACGAAACATGATTTCTCAAAGACTCAAAGACAATCAAAACTGGACCGATGCAGGATACAGCGGAAATGCACATGGCCAGTACGGATACATCCATGTGGCCCCGGTCAAACCCATTGCCAGATGGAATGCTAAAAAGTTCAAACAGCTCTTAAATCACGTCGTGAGCAAGGTTAGCATTGATGAGGACAGAGTCTACGTGACCGGATTCAGCATGGGTGGACAAGGAACATGGCACGTTGGTTGCGGTTCAGACTTGGGGTATAAGATAGCAGCTATGATCCCTCTCGGAGCCTGGGGTTGCAACGAAGTAAAGAGAGGCAAAACTCCTGAAACCTGCAATACAACTAAGACTCCGGTATGGGTCATGCACTGCCCTTACGATAATGTCTCAAAAATCTCAGAACAAATTCCCCTATTTAAAAATCATCTCAAATCCGGAGGTTACGGAAGATTCACGATGATACCTGGAAAAGGTCATATCAGCAGACCCCGAGGCAATGATGATGAAGGTCTAAGCATGCGAGTTGCCTGGATGCTTTCTCAGTCTTATGGGACTCCATTTAATTATGTAATTCAAACTAATGGAGGAGTTATTCTCGAGGCAGTCAAAGGTGAAAGGTCATTCATTGGAGACACTAGCCGGTATGGATTCTTTGAACCAGGAACAGAAGTTAGCATCACCGCACCAGCGACAAGAGACAACAAACCATTCGTGCGATGGGTGGCCCTTAACGGAACGTTCAGCAACCCAAAGTCCAGACGCACAACTTATAAGACGACTCAGAATGACTCTGAACTTTTCCCAATATATGAAACTAATTCTGCTAAACTAACTGTCATTGGAGGAATCTCTGAACCAAAGAACCCAAGTCCCGGAGACATTGTAACAGTGACCGCCAACAAGGATGAAGATCTGAGAAAGAAAGATTTTCTTTTCTGGTCAACTGATCCACCAATCAAAATTACTCAACCCTATAACCGATCAGTTAAGTTCTGCATGCCATCCACAGACATCAAGGTCACAGCAAAACCTCATCTT
Source organism: Verrucomicrobiales bacterium (assembly GCA_014239335.1). Lineage (GTDB taxonomy): Bacteria > Verrucomicrobiota > Verrucomicrobiia > Verrucomicrobiales > DEV007 > EC70. The sequence goes on along the minus strand of JAAZZC010000176.1, from coordinate 5,219 downwards.
TAATAGTCCTAATTTGTAGTCATTAGTTATGGGAAATAAGAGTGAACTTATGAAGACCTTGAAGGAGCGGACTGAGAAGAGGCTCCTCAGCAATGAAGTCGAGGCATTATTTGAACCTTACAAGAATGTTGTTTTCCCCTTGAGTTTCAGTTTTGTATCCTCTGAACGATTCTTTGGTTCTCAGCAAGATGCCACCTATAACGAAGGGTATAAGGTGATTTGTAATGCTGAGAATTGGAATGTTGAAGTGGCTATATTATTTGCACCGGAAGATAATACTCTAGTTGAGTCCTATGATCCTGGTCAGGACCTTGAGGTGAACGTTCGCTTCATTGATTATGATTCCCTTTATCAGCAGGCAATTTTTGGAAAGTTAAGTTCTGAATTGGCTGCACCTGAAGAGGAAGAAGAGGCTAAATTCCCTCCAATTCCTGTGAGACCAAAGCTTAGAAAGTCTTCAGTTCTTACAAATTTTGAAAAGAAGCAACAGCAAAAACTCCTAGATTTACGTGATTCGCTTGTGGATGCAATGGCGGGAGTGGCTAAAGATAACCTCAGGTCAGATGCGGATGGAGGTGATTCTTCTGCATTTGGAATGCATCAGGCAGATGCCGGGAGTGATGCATATGATCGCGATTTTGCATTAAATCTATTATCCCAGGAGCAAGATGCACTTCATGAAATCGAAGAAGCTTTGAAGCGTATTGACTACGGAACTTACGGAATCTGTGAAATGTCTAAGAAAAAGATAATCAATGCTCGCCTTGAGGCGATTCCATTTGCTCGTTATACTGTAGAATGTCAGGCTCAAATTGAACGGGAAAGTGGCTATCGGGGAGGTAGAAGGCTTCCAGATAGGGGTATTTCAGGACTTATGGATGATGCATCTGGGGTTGAAAACCTTTAAAAAGCGTCTAAACTCACCATCCCAAACTTAAAATTATCAGAATATAATGGCTCGCGATACAATCACTTTGGAATGTACTGAGGCACGTGAAAACGACATGCCTCCATTAAGATATGTAACTACTAGGAATAAAAAAAGCCTAAGAACTCCTGGGAGATTGGAGAAAATTAAATACAATCCATTTCTTAAGCGTAGAACATTGCATCGAGAACTTCGATAATTCATTTTATTTTCAATAATCAATTCATGGAACCTAAAACCGAGCAGCGCGCATATAACTTTCGAAAAGCAAATCGCAAGATGCCCCGAAGGCGTCTAGATATACCTGTAGAGAAGATAGATCATAAAAATCCGGATGTCCTAACGCTATTTACAACGGACACAGGTAAAATTTTGCCTCGCAGGGTCACAGGTGTTTCAGCAAAAATTCATAGGAAGATTACTAGGGAGATCAAACGTTCACGTGCTTTGAATTTGCTTAAATAATTTTACTAATATTGAGAGATATACTTATTAAAGTTAAAGTAGAGGTTCCATTCATGGAACACAGCATTTCTTGATTTGCTAGCTTTAGGCAGGTTCCATATGGAGAATCTGCAGTCATAGATAGTTGGGATTTAGTTTCATGGAGGATTTAATAGATACTCAATCAGAACCTGATCAGAGAGGCCTAAAAATTGATTGGGTGGGAATCTCTTCGTATTCGCATCCAATACAAATTCAAGACAAACTTGGACTAAAACAAAATACAGTAGCTGAATTTTCTTTAGCAGTCAATTTGCCGCAGGAGTGTAGGGGTACTCACATGAGCCGATTTGTTGAGGCTTTAAATGAGAGCCCAATAAGTTTGAGTGTTAACGAATTACATTCTATCCCACAACAGTTGTTAGAACGCCTCAGTGCTAAACATTCGAAAGTTTCAATCAAGTTCCCGTACTTTGTTGAGAAATCATCACCTCAAAGTGGTGCGCTCGGGTTGATGGATTATGAGGTCATTTTTGAAACTGTTGCCAATCAAGATGAAGTCGATTCAAAAATTGTATTAAAAATACCAGTTACAACCGTGTGCCCATGTTCGAAAGCAATTAGTGAGCGAGGTGCACATAATCAACGAGGGATAGTAACTTACTCTGTTCGATCCAATGATACTATGTGGATAGAGGATTTAATATGTCTGGTTGAATCTTGTGCTAGTTCACAGCTATATAGTCTTTTGAAAAGATCTGATGAGAAACATGTTACGGAAGATGCTTATGATAACCCCGTGTTTGTGGAAGATCTTGTTCGAAATATTGCCATGAAGTCTAATGATCTTCCAAATATTTTATGGTATCGAATCGAAGCAGAAAATTTTGAATCCATACACAATCATAGTGCTTACGCCGTGATAGAGAAGGGATAGGTGTTTAGATCTGCTAATATGGATATTGAGCAGACTATTAAGATCGTAAACTTTGTTTTCTAATAAAAAAATCAGATAAGTGAATCGAATTTATGTTTTGTCTTACTGTTAATTGCTTGTTTCCACTTGTCAGAATAAAAGTGTGGAGTTACCATTTACATGGATGCAGCTGTCTATACGAATTCTTCATATCCCCATTTTCATCGCTTAGGCGCTGATGAATTGGTCCTGTATCATTAATAATTTCTTCAAAAGCGCCAATCTGGAACATTAGATCTTCCAAACTATAATTCTAAATATGTCTATTCCTGAATCAATCGTTATATATGATACCACTCTGCGTGATGGGACCCAGGGGCTTGGTCTTTCGTTTAGCTCTTTGGATAAACTTCGAGTTGCGGAAAAGCTCGATGATTTTGGAGTTGATTATATTGAAGGCGGGTGGCCAGGATCAAACCCTAAGGATGTAGACTTCTTTTCTGAGGCGCGCAAAAAAGAATGGAAGAATGCAAAAATTGCTGCATTTGGCAGTACTAGAAGGGCTGATAAAAGTGTTGAAACTGATCCTCAGGTTAAAACTTTATTGGAAGCAGAGACTCCAGTAATTACTTTTTTTGGAAAGACTTGGAAGTTGCATGTCACCGAAGTATTGAGGACAACGCCAGAAGAAAATCAAGCAATGATTCGAGACACTGCTAATTACTTAAAGGAGCAGGGGAGAGAGGTTATATATGACGCTGAACACTTTTTTGATGGATACAAGGACGATCCTCAGCATGCAATAGATACTATAGTTGCAGCTGAGCAAGGGGGAGCTGATGTCATTGTTTTATGTGACACTAATGGAGGTACTATGCCTCATGAAATTCAAAAGATTACTGCAGATGTTTTTGAGAAGCTGAGCGTGCCTCTAGGAATTCATACGCATGATGATACTGGAGTGGGTGTTGCTAATGCACTTGCGGCGGTTACTGCAGGAGTGTCTCATGTTCAGGGCACCATTAATGGTTACGGAGAGCGAACCGGTAATTGTAACCTTACTTCGGCGATACCTAACTTAGAATTGAAGATGGGTGTTAACCTAAGGGCGCAGATATCAAAATTAACAACAATATCACACTTTGTAGATGACCTTGGGAATAATGCCCATAATGAACGCGCTCCTTATGTAGGCAGAACTGCTTTTTCTCATAAAGGAGGAATGCACGTTAATGCGGTGCAAAAGTTGTCGCGTAGCTATGAGCACATAGAACCAGAGACGGTTGGAAATTCTCAAATTATTCTTATTTCTGAACTTTCAGGGCAGAGTAATGTTTTAATGAAGGCAAAGGAACTTGGTCACGATTTGGAAAAGGGCAGTGAAACTGCTATAAAAATTCTGACCCAACTTAAGGATCTGGAAAAAGATGGGTATGAGTTTGAGGCGGCGGAAGGATCATTCGAGTTACTCGTTCGTAAAGCTATTGATGACTATCGTCCACTCTTTAAATTGGAAGAATACCATTGTTCAACACGGCGCCATCCTGAAACTCATTTTGAGACATGCGAAGCAACAGTGAAACTTGAGGTGGATGATAAGAGTACGTATAAGGTGGCAGAGGGAGACGGTCCAGTAAATGCACTAGACGGGGCGTTGCGCAAGGCTTTGGAACCATTCTATCCAGAAATTAAAAATATAGAATTGCGTGATTATAAGGTTCGAATCATTGATAGTCATACTGGAACCGCCGCTAAGACTCGTGTTCTTATAGTTTCAACTGATAGTGATGAAACGTGGGGAACTGTTGGCGTCTCTGACAATATAATTGTTGCAAGCTGGAAAGCTCTTGTTGATAGTTTTGAATTTTATCTTCTCAGATCCCTAAAGAAATAAAATTATTGAGAATAAAACTAGCGTTTCTTGCGCGGTGAAAATCTATTCCGCTTAAGTCTTCCTGTCCCACTTTTCGTACTAGGATACCTTGCCCTTAGACGAGCGAGTAGCCCGAGTTGTTTTTTTGGAGGATCTAATTTAGATGGAGGGGTTTGAATGTTCTTTTTGGCAATGGTTGGTTTTGTTTTTGGCTCTGACTTGGGCGTAGCTTTCTTCTTGAGAATAACGGGTTCAGGCGATTTTTTTTGCAGAGGGTTTGTTAGGACTTTTTTAATAGGATTGATTATTGTGCTCTCCTTAGCTTTTGCAATAATCGTTGATTTCGGTTTCTTTTTGCCTTTTGGATATGCCCCAGGGTAAGGTGCAAATGTATTTATAGGAACTTTGAAAGCTTTTCTAGAGTCAGGACATTGTCTATGAGATCGGATAAATGAAGTCGGGCTATAGTAATTTGAGTAAGTTTTAGAGAAACTGCTTCTGTGCATTCCTATTGCTAAGTTTTTACGGGTTTCAAAATGTAAATGGGCAAGGTACATGCCCCTATTATTTCCTATCGTTCCAATTTTTTGTCCTCTTTTGACAATTTGGTTAAGTACTACGTTTCTGGAATCTAGGTGTGCATATAGTGAATCAAGCAATTTTGCAGCGCCGTTTTTATCAATAAACGCATGGCGTATAATAATAACGTTTCCCCATCCCCGACGAACGTCACGAGACTGAACGACGATTCCCTGACCTATCGCGTATACAGGATCACCAAGATCAGAATTGCCTCCACCTTTTCCGTTCCAGTCTTCTCCAACGTGGCCATTAGGCCAGAACCCTCTAGCTTTATAATAACCTTCAGCATTGGGAGTTCCTACTGGAAAATCGAATCCTGTTGCGGGTAGTATTTCAGCATAATCTGAAGCCGATAATATTTTGCCTGTTAATGCAAAGAAGATCAGAAGAAATATTGTTGAGAAAGTTTGGTTAATAGAATCCACTGTGTGCCTATTATGCCTTCGTGTTGAAGAATAGATTGTATTGTTAACGGG
>JAAZZC010000083.1 GCA_014239335.1 Verrucomicrobiales bacterium | reverse complement strand
TAGTAAAATACGGATCAAAATAAGCTAAACTAGAAGATAAAACAGCAGGACTTTTTGTAAAATCAGCAGAAACGCTTTTACCACTGCCAAAGAAGTTATCCTGACTTAATCCTAGATTGAGTAAGGTCTCGCGAGCGTTTTTCTCTGACCTTTGGTGTAGAGCAATTATTTCACCATTTTCATGTTCTATAATTCTTTGCATTAGGGTCGTTCCCATCCAGCCCGCACCAACAAATCCTATTCCAATTTTAGATTCACTTGCCATTTGATTTAAGTTTATAGCTCAAGAGTTTAATTAATATTGATTGTTGCAGCCGATTCACTGTCTAAAAACAAATTGCAATCAGGATGTTTCTGAAGGATGGACGCCGGGCAAGAGGGAGTTACCTCACCTGTAATGGTCCTGGATACTGCCGAGGCTTTTCTTTTGTCTGGCACGCTGCAGATTATCATTTCACTTTTCATTATTTGTTTAATAGACATTGATATGGCTTGATCGGGCACGTCATCCAGGGATTCGAACCAGCCCTCACCGAGTTGCTGTTTTTGGCAGTCCTTATCAAGGTTCACAATTAAATAAGGATCGCTGGTTTCAAAATCCGCAGGAGGATCGTTAAATGCGATATGAGAATTCTCACCTATACCGATAAATGCCACGTTAATTTGAAAGTCATTGATTATTCTGGCTAAACGTATGCATTCCTTTTCAGGATTTTGCTCAGCATTAATGAAGTGAAAGGATTTGATTGGCACGGGTAATTTAGAAACGAAACGTTTCCAGAGGTAGAGCCTAAAGGATGCGGAATGATCTATTGGAATGCCAATGTATTCGTCCAGATGAAATCCTGTAACTTTAGTCCAGTCAATATCATTTTCTTTAGTGAGATGATTGAGCATCTCAAACTGAGATGCTCCAGTGGCTACAATGATATTAGCTTCTCCTTGTGTTGAAATGCTTTCTCTGATTTTTTGAGCTCCTATCCTAGCGGCCTCTTTCCCAAGATCGTTTTTGCTGGTTGCTTTATGGATATTCATTTATTGGCAAGATCGAGAATTACAGATCAAAATAGTTTGAGACAATATTAATCCAGGTGTTTGCCATTAACGCATGACCGGCTACGGACGGATGTACGCCATCACCTGCCCAATATTCCGGTTCGGTGCCCGAAGCGACGGCGTCATCAAACATTTTCTGAAATGGCACAAATAAGGTTTCGAATTTCTTAGAGACTTTCTTCGAAGCGGCTCTCCTTTCGTCGAAGTCTGGGAACCATGCATCATTTATTGCGCCGCATCGCAAGACAAATGGTTCGCATATAATAATTAATGTGTTAGGGAGTTTTTCCTTAGTTCTTTTAATGAGTTCAGAGTATTGCATTTCATAATCCTGAACCGTTCCTTTGTAATTTCCATTTAGCTTGTGCCAAATATCATTCACTCCAATTAATATACTCAGTATGTTTGGTTTAAGGTTGAGGCAATCCTTTTCCCATCTCGCAGCGAGGTCAGGAACTTTATTGCCGCTGATGCCACGATTATAAATTTTCAGTTTCCCCTGAGGAAGCTTAGACAGTATTTGCCCGGCGATTGCATGAGGGTAGCCTCTACCAAGCATGCCGGAATGATTTGCTCTATTTTCCGCTCTTCGGTCCCGTCCCGCATCTGTAATTGAGTCTCCTTGGAAAAGTACAGTGGAACCTTTTGCTATTTTTTTTGTATTTGCTACCGAGGTTTTCGATAAGAATGAGAGGCAAGCTCCAGAAACTATTGAGTTTTTTAAGATTGAACGCCGGTTGAGTGAGAATTCTGATTTCATAATGAATAAATTGGAGAGTATTATTTCCGTTCACTGATTGCAATGATTCTGATTTTTTTAGGATGTCCTTTATTTAAATTAAGATTAATAATAAAAACTTATCTTGAACTTTTGTGTGGAAAGCGAAGAGAATAAGCTAAGCCGTTACATTTCATGAAGACTCTATTTATTTTAGTATTAATTTATATCAGCGCGGGTTTTACAACTGCAATTGAATTTAAGAATGAGGAAAAAGTCGTGCTACTCGGAAATACATTCATTGAAAGAGATGTTAACTTTGGCCATATTGAAACTCACCTCGCGCTTGCCCTTTCGGACAAGAGGCCAACATTTAGAAATTTAGGTTGGAGCGGAGATACAGTTTATTGTCATGCGCGTTCCTATTTCGGACCACCGCAGGAAGGTTTTGATCGACTTAAAAAGCATATTCAGTTCTTAAAGCCTACCCTAGTATTGATGTGTTATGGGGCAGTGTCCTCATTTGATGGAGAGCCTGGACTAGGTTCTTTCCTTGAAGGATACAAGAGGCTGATGGCGATGATAAGATCGAATTCCGGCGCTAGGATTGTTCTTGTGTCTCCTCCTCCTTGTGAAACTCTTGGCTTTCCTCTGCCTGACATGGAGCCACAAAATAAAAAATTGGCTCTTTATAGTGAGGCAATTAAAAAATTAGCTGCCGAGGAAGACTGTGATTTCGTTAATTTATTTGAGGCTCTCGGAGCAGGTAAAAAAAGATTAATTCCTCCGGTCACTATCAATGGATTACATTTCAGTGAGCAGGGGTATAAAAAAGTAGCAGTGGCTTTAGGTGATGGATTGAAAGTTAAGGCCCCCAATGTTGATTTGCCTAACAAGGAAAAATTGAGGAAAATAGTTATGGAAAAGAATAAATTATTTTTTAACCGGTGGAGGCCTCAAAATGAAACTTATCTGCACGGGTTCAGAAAACATGAGCAGGGTAATAATGCAAAAGAGATTCCGCAATTTGATCCTCTAATTGCCAATAAGGATAAAAATATTCAAGAAATTGCACTTAGCCTTTCCGCTAAATGAAAACACTAAAATTAAGTAGGAGTAAGATAATGATGTTTTGTTTTAGAGTCATTGCTGTCGGTTTCGTTGTCTTGTCAGGTAATGCCTTTGCACAGAGGAACCTTCCTCTCGATGCCATTCCAAAGCCTGATCCGAGTGAGCAGATTAAAACATTTGTTCTTGATGAAGGCCTTGAGATTAACTTGTTTGCTTCCGATCCAATGATCGCTAAACCGATCGGTATGAACTGGGATGAAAAGGGAAGGCTGTGGGTGGTAAGTAGTCGTCTCTATCCTCACATTAAGCCTGGCCAACGGTCCGATGATAAGGTTGTGGTTTTAGAGGATTTGAATGGGGATGGAGTCGCCGACAAATCTACTGACTTTGCAAAAGATCTTTTAATTCCTACGGGAATTATGCCTGGGGATGGAGGTGTTTATGTTGCGAATTCAACGGAGATTCTGTTTTTAAGAGATCTTGATGGTGATCTTAAAGAAGATCAAAGGCGTGTAGTCCTGAGCGGGTTTGGTACTGAGGATACGCATCATATTATTCATGCCTTTAGAGGTGGGCCGGAAGGAATGATGTATTTTAACCAATCGATATACATTCATTCTCATATTGAAACTCCTCATGGAGTAAGAAGACTCATGGCTGGAGGCATTTGGCATTACCGACCTGAAACTGGGGAATTGGAAGTCTTTTCTAGAGGATTCGTTAATAGTTGGGGGCATATTTTTGATAGGTATGGACAAAGTTTCGCAACTGATGGTGCTTACGGTGAGGGCATCAATTATGTCTTTCCCGGGAGCGTCTTTGTTACGGCTTATAATGCTAAAAGAATTATGAGAGGGCTGAATCCGGGCCAGCCTAAGCATTGTGGACTTGAAATAGTTAATTCTAGTCATTTTCCCGATGAGTGGCAGGGAAATTTGATTACCAATGACTTTAGGGGGCACCGAGTTAACAGGTTCGTTATGAGTGAAAGCGGTAGTGGATACGTTTCACGTCAGGCGCCTGATTTGATCAGGACAACTCACAAATCTTTTCGACCAATTGATGTGAAAGTAGGACCAGACGGTGCATTGTATATAGCAGATTGGTATAACCCTATTATTCAGCACGGGGAAGTTGACTTCAGAGATCCCCGAAGAGATCAAGTTCACGGGCGTATTTGGAGAATAACTTATAAGGGCCGAAAGCTTTCTCAAAAGCCGAAATTTGAAGATCAAGGAATCCGTGCAGTAGTTAATCAGTTAAAATCCCCTGATTCATATACGAGGCACTTTGCAAAAAGAAATTTACGGTTAAGGAAAAAGTCAGAAGTCATTAGAGAATTGAAGTTTTTAGAGGGCTCTGAAGGAATCACCGAAGAGGATCGGCTGGAAATTCTTTGGGCGAACCAAGCTGTTAATGAACTTGATGAGTCTCTTTTGAAAAAACTCTTAGTTTCCAAAGATCATCGGATCCGAGCCGCTGCGGTTAGAGTGTTGTACCACTGGAGTGACCGGCTCGAAGATCACATGGATTTCTTGGGTCAGGCGGTTATTGATGATCATCCTCGCGTTCGGCTTGAGGCTGTTTCAGCGTTACGTCAAGTAGGTACAGTCCAATCATTCAAGGCTATTCTCAAGGCATTTACAAAAGACATTGATGCTAATATTGATTTTGCTTTATGGCTCTCAGCTCGTGAAATGGAGTCCATTTGGCTGCCTGCTCTTGAAAATGGAGCAATCAGTTTTGGGGGTAATACTTCAGCTCTTGAATTTATACTTAAGGCAGCAGAGAAGCCTTCTGCTCTTAAATTACTGGGTCCGTCATTGACTTCTCTTGATATATCCAGTGCAGGGTTTCGAGAGCTTGCTTCGCTCTTTGCTGATATAGGGAAGACAGAAGACTTAGATTTGTTGCATTCATCTGCTTTCTATAAAGAGAGGAATAAAGAGGACAGAGATTTTGTTTTTAAGGAGTTGATTCGTGCTAATCAGCAGAGGCAGGTAAGGCCGAGTGAAATGAGAATAGCCGATTTATTGAAATTATTGGTTTCTGGAAACTCTGGTGTGGCTGAATTGTGTGGTAGTTGGAAAGTTTTTGAGGCAAGAAAAGAAATAATCGAATGGCTTAAGAATGATGAAAGAGTTGAGGTTGCAGCTTCTTCATTGGCCATTATGGCGGATAATGAAAGTAAACAAGCCCTCTTGGAGCTTGCGGAGGATGAGTCAAGAGGGATTCTTCAAAGGTCTGCCGCAGTAGGCGCGCTTACAAGATTAGATCCTGTTAAAACTAGTGAGCTTGCAGCTCAAGTTTTGGTTAAGGCGAAAACGACTCAAAGTGCGGAATTAATTTTTGAAGCATATCTTACAAAGGAAAAATCTTCAGAGCATTTAGCGGCAGCGCTTTCTGGAAAGAAGATGAATGCAGAAGTTGCCGCTGCCGGAGTAAGGAAAAGTTTATCGAGCGGTGGAGATACTTCTCAATTGGTAGAGGCTTTATCTAAGTCAGGATCACTGCAACCTATAGTTAATGGTTTGTCAGATGAAGAAATGAAATTGTTGATGAGCGAAGTTCAATCGAAGGGTGATGCTGTTCGCGGGGAAAATATATACAGGAAGAATCAGTTGCTTTGCCAAGCCTGTCATGCAATTGGAGGAGGCGGAGGGTTGATTGGACCTGATCTAGTTAGTATTGGATCAAGCGCGCCAGTAGATTACATAATTGATTCATTACTCGAGCCTGCAAAGAAAATAAAAGAGGGCTATCATACTACGGTGATTACTACTAAGGGAGGTGATTTGATTGCTGGGGGATTGATAAGGGAAGGGGACCGGGAAATCATTCTAAGGATGGCCGATGGGAGTGAAAGAAAGATAGCAAAGGTAGCAATTGAAAAGAAAGAAATCAGTCCAATTTCGTTAATGCCTCCAGGGCTCACTGCTAGTCTTCGTAAAGATGAATTTATAGATTTGATTCGATTTCTCTCATCCCTTGGTAAGGAGGGAAAGTTTAAGGTTCCATCTGGCCGATATGTAAAAAGATGGCGTGTTCTACCCACTAATGGCAAAGCTGGAAATCTGATTAGAACAAAAGGCATTCAATATGCCATGAATGGGAAAAATGATCTGCCATGGAAGGCTGCTTATAGTAAAGTTAATGCCGAGCTCCCAATTGAAGAGGTCGGTATAAATAACGGGTTTAACAATAAGTTAAGTGCAGCAAAATTTGAGATTTCTGTATCAGTGTCTGGAGAGATAGGATTGCGCATTGATGACACAAAAGGATTGCAGATTATTGTTAGCGGGAAAATGATTGAAGCGACCAAGGAATCAATTTTTAACCTTGAGAAAGGTATACATAACATCATTTTTATCACTGACCGGGCCGTTAGAGAGTCCAATTTAAAAGTTCAACTTTTTGATGTGGGTGGATCTCCTGGAAGGGCCAGTTTGATTGGGGGGCCTTAGATCATCTTTTGGTTTCTTGCTCATGAGCTTTAATCAAGCGATTCACAATTTCTGGAAAAACTTTAGCAAAGTTTTGTTTTTCTTCGGGATCTTTCTTGAGGTTTGATAAGAAGAGTTTTGCTGGAGGTGCGGAGCCCTTCGCTGGCGGATTGCTTGTGTCTCTAACGTTTCCAATTAATTTCCATTCCCCTTCACGAATTGCCCACTGGCTATTTTTATTTCGACCTACTTGCCAATGCAGTACTTCATGAGGGCTTTTATTTTCTTTTCCAAGAAGAAGAGGGACTAAGCTTTTGCCGTCTATCTTAGTGTTGATTAATTTAACATTTGCAAGTTCCGCTAAGGTTGGTAGCCAATCACAGGAATGTGCTACTTGATTTATTTCTTTGCCTTCAGTCAGCTTGGATGGCCACGAGATAATAGCCGGCACACGAATTCCTCCTTCGAAGAGGCTAAACTTTGCTCCTCGATAGGGACCTGAATTCCCACCTCCGAAGTGAGCCCTTTCTTCTGTTGAATGACCATGGTCGGATTGAAATACAATAATTGTGTCATTTCTGAGGCCCACTTCATCAAGATAATGTAATAAGCTTCCAATGCGTGCGTCTTGTGTTGAAACAAATGCATTATATAGTTTTCTTGGCATTGCTAATTCTTTGTAACGATCTAACCAGTGAGCTTCACCTTGATACGGGTAATGAGGAGTGTTCAGTGCAAAGTATATAAGAAAGGGTGAGTCTTGATTTTTCTTTATGAATTCACATGTTTCTCGAACCATCAAGTCAGGGAAGAATTTCCCATCTTCGAAAATTTCTTTACCATTACGGTGCAGGTCATGCCTATTAGGCCCTTGCCAGTAGAAAAAATGAGAATAATTGTCGATGCATCCTCCCATGTGGCCGAAGGAGTGATCAAATCCTTGTTGGTTTGGCATGTGTTCTGGAATGTATCCGAGGTGCCACTTTCCAATGTGTGCTGTTTTATATCCGACCGTCTTGAAGTGTTCAGCTATAGTAATTTGTTCGCCGGGCATTCCAGGTTTCCCCTTTTGAGATGTGGTATTACCTGGGACTCCTGCATGGATTGGGTATCGGCCAGTCAAGAGTCCCGCGCGTGAAGGAGAGCAGACAGGAGCGGCTGAATAGAATTGAGTGAAGCGGATGCCTCTAGCTGCTATTCCATCAATGTTTGGTGTGTCAAGATCTTTTGCACCATAACAGCCAGCGTCTATGCTACCTTGATCATCAGTGAGGATGATGATTATATTTGGTTTCCTGTTAGCTAAGGATTGTAATGAAAGTGCCAATAGGAGAGCGATGGATATTGTTATTTTTTTTGGACGGATGTTCACGGCGATTAAATATTTTATTTTGTTGTCCTTTAACGATTAGTCTTGGATGATATTTATATAAAACAAAAACTTCTCATGAGTCGATTAGCATCTGTAATATTGTTATTTTCTATTGTTGGTAATGGTTTTATTGCCGCATCTGACTGGCCTCAGTGGAGAGGTGCTACAGGTCAGGGGCATAGTAATGATGAGACTTTGGCAGTAGAATGGAGTGAAGAGAAAAATGTCACTTGGAAGGTCGATACCAACGGGAGGGGCTGGTCTTCCCCTGTTATATTTAAAGATCAAATTTGGTTCACGTCTGCAGAAGAAACTCTTGCAAGTGAGGAGGAAGCCAAGAAAAGGTTAAAAGAGAATACTGGTAGCCAGCCTCTAACGTTACTGAAGTCATCTCGGTTCTATGCTATTTGCATAGAAAAAAAAACTGGGAAAATCATTCATAACGTTGAGCTCTTTACTGTTGATAAGCCTCAATGGGTTCATAGGTTCAATAGTTACGCTTCACCAACACCTATAATAGAATCGGGTAAAGTCTACTGTCACTTTGGCACTTATGGCACGGCATGCGTTGATACAAAAAATGGGAAAGTACTGTGGCGGAACCTTGAATTAAAATGCATGCATGAAAATGGCCCAGGCAGTTGTCCTGTTCTTTACGATGATGCAATAATTTTTCATATGGATGGAAGTGATGTTCAATATGTAGCGGCCCTCAATAAGGTTGATGGATCCTTAAAATGGAAAACTTCAAGGAGTGGTAAAATGCATGCTAATCCGCAGTTAAAGAAAGGGTATAGCACTCCGATTATAATGAAGCGTGATGGTAAAGATGAGCTCATTTCTCCAGGCGCCAATTGGTTATACAGTTATGATCCAAAGAATGGAAAAGAGAATTGGAAAGTAGATTACGAAGTTCTTGGTTTCTCTAATGTTGCAAGGCCAGTGAGTGGAGATGGAATGATTTATGTGGCAACCTGTTTTATGCGTTCACAGATGCTTGGCATCTCAGCAGGCACAACGCCTGAGATAGTTTGGAGGTATAAGAAGGGAGTCCCCAATACTCCGTCTCCTTTGTTGTCTAAAGGTCTATTGTATTTTGTTGGTGATTCTGGAGGTTTGGTGACCTGTCTCGACGCAAAGTCAGGCGATTTAGTTTGGAGTGAAAGAATTGCAAGTGGAAAATATTGGGCGGCGCCTTTTATTGCAAGTGGGAAAATATATTTCCACAGTGAGGAGGGAGTTACTACTGTGATCGAAGATGGACGTAACTTTAAGATTGTTTCAGAAAATAAAATTGATGGGAAGTTAATGTCATCTGTGGCTGTTTCAGACGGAGCAATTTTTCTGCGAAGTGATAAGGCGTTGTACAGGATAGAAAACAAATAAGATTTCCACCTATGTATTGGGATTGGATAAGTGATAATTATCGAGTCATCCAATGGGTAGGGCTTGTATCTGTCTTATTGTTTTTTTTGTCTCTTTTTATTCTAAGATACGTCATAGTCCGATTGCCGGATGATTATTTTGTAATTGATTCTCCTGATTCAAATAAGCATTCAGGAAACCTAATTGATCTAGCCCTTAGGGTAGCTAAAAATCTTTTTGGATTTTTACTTATAATTTGTGGAATTATACTATTAGTTATTCCTGGGCAGGGTTTGGTGACGATAGTGCTAGGGGCATGGATAATAGATTTACCTTGGATAATTAAAATTAAGAGAAAATTTGTTTATTCTAGATTTGTAAAGAGGGCTTTGAATTGGATCCGCTCTAAAAATAGGATATCATTGTTTAAATTCCCCTAGTAAATTTAATTTAAAAACTTTACACTAAGGTAGTAAAAATTTTAAATTTGGCTTTCATTTGATTTGAGTTCAAAATATTAAAGTTAAATTAATTATTTCATAAGATTTCCTAGATAAATTCGGTTAATCTAATGACAACAATTAGTTAACATTAACTGCATTATGAAAGTGCTTTAATCTCGAGATTCTATGTTATCCATTTATTCAAGGAACAAAGGAAGGTTTTGTGATGGAATGTCACGTAGAGGTTTTCTAAGAGTCGGTGGGCTTTCTCTTGGTGGAGCATCACTGCCTCAAATTCTATCAGCAGAAACTTCATTAGATTCTTCTAAATCCGGATTGGGACATAAAGCTGTAATAATGATTTTTCTTGCAGGTGGACCTCCTCATCAAGACATGTGGGATATAAAAAGAGATGCGCCTACTAATATTCGTGGTGAGTTCAATGCCATAAAGACGAACGTGTCTGGTATTGAGATATGTGAGATGTTTCCCAAAATAGCACGTATGTCTGATAAATTTGCGTTCATACGATCAATTGTTGGAGCTCAAGGAGGACATGATGCACAGCAGTGTTTGACAGGTAGATCACCTCGTAACGCTCCAGCCGGAGGGTGGCCTTCCATTGGTTCAGTGATGTCAAGTGTACAGGGCCCGGCCAGTACGGCAGTCCCTCCATTCGTTGGGCTATCACCAAAATGCGGCCATGATCAATGGGGTGATCCAGGCCAATCAGGTTTTTGTGGGCCCTCTCATTCTGCCTTTACTCCTAACCGAGGTGGTGGTGCTAGTGATGTTGAGTTGAAAGGGATTTCTTTGGAGCGCTTAGGGGATAGACAAAGTTTATTGAAGAGCGTTGATTGTTTCCGTAGGGATGTTGATGCTTCTGGCGTGATGGGGAGTCTGGATGATTTTAACAAACAAGCTTATGGAGTTTTGACCTCCAGTAAGCTGGCAGAGGCATTTGATCTATCCAAGGAGGATCCTAAACTAGTTGAGAAGTATGGTAAGGGAACTGAAAAATTAACAGCTGACGGGCCATGGAAAAGGCTCGATCAATTTTTAATGGCTCGTCGGTTAGTGGAAGCGGGTGCGCGATGCGTGACAATTGGATTCAGTCGATGGGATTGGCACGGTTCCAATTTCAAGAGGGCGAAGGAAGATTTCCCCCTATTAGATCAAGGAGTAACTTCTCTAGTGCAAGATCTCCATGATCGAGGTTTAGATAAGGATGTTTCTGTTATAGTTTGGGGTGAGTTTGGACGTACGCCTGTAATAAATAAAAATGCAGGAAGGGATCACTGGCCAAAAGTTTCAAACGCATTAATTGCTGGAGGAGGAATGAGAATGGGGCAAATAATAGGCTCCACAACTAGAGACGGAGGAGAAGCGGATGATAGACCTGTTACATTCCAAGAAGTATTTGCGACTTTATATCATAGCGTTGGGATTGATGTTAGTAGCGCCACTGTAAATGATCTAAATGGAAGGCCTCGTTATTTGGTCGATCAGCGGTATAAGCCAATGCCTGAGCTGGTATGAAAATTAATATTAAATGGTTTAGCCCCTAATCTTTAAATTACTAATGATAACAGTTTATGGAGACTACGAATCTGGTAATTTTTGCGACGGTATAGCTCGAAGGAATTTTCTTAAAATTGGAGGGCTGGCAATGGGCGGGCTCGGGTTGCCTCAACTTTTGCAGGCTGAAGGCAACAGTAAGACCGGAAGCTCCAATAAATCAATAATCATGATTTATATGCCTGGAGGGCCCCCTCATCAGGACATGTTTGAAATCAAAACTGATGCTCCGTCTGAAGTGAGGGGAGAGTTCCGCCCTATATCGACTAAGGTGCCGGGTGTTCAGATATGTGAACACTTGCCAAAAATCGCAAGCATAGCCGACAAGTGCGTTTTTATTCGTTCCGTGGTTGGAGCCAAAGACAGGCATTACAGTTATCAATGCATGACTGGTAGGCATAACGATAATTCTCCTGCCGGCGGATGGCCTGAAATAGGTTCAGTGATAGCACAATTGGATTCGCGTTCAGAGAACAAGCCCCATGCGCCGACCTACATAAATTTGTCTCCAAAGATGAAGCATACGCCTTACAATTTTGGTCATTCGAGTTTTCTGGGCGTGTCATGTAAACCCTTCCGTCCGAATGGAGATTGTTTGTCGGATATGACATTAGAGGAAGTCAGTTTAAATCGATTAGGAGACAGAAAGTCTCTATTGCAAAAATTTGATAAATTGAGGCGTGATATTGATTCCTTCGGATCTGTTGCTGGCATGGACGGGCTTAATCAGCAGGCATTTGAAATTCTCAGTTCAACTAAGCTTGCGGAGGCTTTGGATATTGAAAGAGAAGATCCAAAGGTCCGTGAACTTTATGGGGAAGGAACAGAAAAAGTGCAAGGAGATGCGGCTCCTCGGTTGAATTCGCAATTTCTTACAGCACGACGTTTGGTTGAAGCTGGAGCTAGGGTTGTGACTTTAAGTTACAGTTTCTGGGATTGGCACGGATCGAACTTTAAAAGGGCTAAAGATAATTTACCTGATTTCGACCAAGCCTATTATGCTCTTATACAAGACCTTGAGGACCGGGGTATGCTTGATGATGTTACGGTCATTGCTTGGGGAGAGTTTGGTAGAACGCCTAAAATTAATAAAAATGCAGGAAGGGATCATTGGCCGAATGTTTCATGCGCCCTACTTTCAGGGGGAGGAATGCAGGTAGGAGGAGCTATAGGAAAGACTGATCGATTAGGGGGTGAGGCAGTAGAAAGACCCGTGCATTTTGCTGAGATTTTTGCCACACTATATAAAAACATGGGAATTGATGCATCACAAACTACCGTAACTGATTTGGGTGGAAGGCCTAGATATCTAGTGGAAGGGTATGGCCCCATTAAAGAATTAATTTAATAATATTGTTAATATAAGCACCTATGAGAATTGGATTTTATTATATAATCGTTTCGTTTTTTGCCGCCACAAATCTAATGGCTGCAGAATTAAATATTTACGCGGTTTCCAAGCCAAATGAAGAAGCCAAGTTAATTGGACCCGATGCTTATCTCCAGCTTGTTGTGACTGGGGTAAGTATTTCTGACATCACCCGATCAGTGAGTTACGAGGCGGATCCATCTTCCATAGTTAATGTTTCTAAGACTGGTCATGTTACTCCTCTTTCGGATGGCTCAGTTAAGGTTATAGCAAAAACGTCGGAAGGATTATCAACCTCAATAGAATTAACCGTAGAGCAATTCGGCACTCCACAACCAATTAACTTTCCGAATGAAATCGTACCTTTATTCACAAAGCATGGATGTAACGGTGGGGGTTGTCATGGTAAGTCTGAAGGTCAGAATGGATTTAAACTTTCATTGCTGGGTTTTGAGCCGACCGAAGACTTTGAATATTTAGTTAAAGAGGGTAGAGGTAGGAGGCTATTTCCTGCTGCGCCTCAACACAGTCTTTTATTACGAAAAGGATCAGGCGACTTGCCGCATGGAGGAGGTGCTCGATTTGACCATGATTCATGGGATTATAAGGCCATAGTCAGGTGGATGGAGCAAGGCATGCCTTACGGTAGCCCCGATGATCCGAAGCTAGAGAGTATCTCAGTTTACCCAAGTTCCCGCATTGTGGAGCCGGGAGCTGAACAACAGCTAGCCGTCTCAGCTTTTTATACTGATGGGTCAGTTCGCGACGTTACGGGTATTGTAAGTTACGAGTCTAACCAAAAGGAAATGGGCGAAGTGAATCAATCTGGCTTAGTTAATATGTTAAGGGATCAGACTGGAGATATGGCAGTAATGATTCGATATCAGGAGCATGTATCGGTTTTCCAAGCAACGATACCATTAGGAGTTCCGACTGAAAATTTCCCTGTCGCTAAGAATTTCATAGATGAGAAGGTTTTCAACAAATTAAAGACACTAGGATTGCCGTCCTCTGAAATTTGTGATGATACTACATTTCTTCGTCGGACTGCGATTGATATCGCGGGTCGATTACCGTCTTTGCAAGAGGTAGAAGATTTTTTATCTAATGATCATCCTGAAAAAAGATCGCAATGGATAGACAGTCTGCTTTCTACGACTGATTATGCAGAGTATTTTTCAAATAAGTGGGCTGCTATTTTACGTAATAAAAGGAAAGGCAATACATATACAAGAGGGACTCAAGCATTCCATGAATGGTTGATGGGGAGTCTACATGCGAACAAGCCTTACAATCAGCTAATTACTGAATTAGTGACAGCGCGTGGAGAGATAGGTCATAACCCAGCATCTGCTTGGTTCAGAAATGTTACTGACCAAAAAGAAAGACTACAAGACACTGCTCAAGTTTTACTTGGCGTAAGACTTCAATGTGCTGAATGTCATCATCATCCATATGAGAAGTGGAGTCAGCAAGATTACTATGGATTTTCGGCATTCTTTTCTAGAGTAGGTAAGAAGAAGACTGACGTTCCAGGTGAGGAGGCGGTTTTCCATAATGTTGGATTAGCTACGGCAAAGAATCCTAAGTCTGGGGAGAATGTTAAACCTAAGCCTCTTGGGGGAGATGAACTTAATATAAAGCCAGAGGATGATCCCAGATTGGATTTGGCGGCTTGGATGACTTCGGAAAGTAATCCTTTCTTCGCTAAAATGTTAGTTAATCGTTACTGGAAGCACTTCTTCAATCGTGCAATTGTAGAGCCAGAAGATGACATGAGGGTCACTAATCCTCCGACCAATCCTGATTTATTGGATTCATTAGCAGGGCACTTTATTAAGTCAGGTTATGACCTGAAGGATTTGATTCGAACGATCTGTAATTCAACAACTTACCAACTGAGTGCGATTCCAAATGATCATAATGCGGGAGATCGACAAAATTACTCTCGATATTTCCCTAAACGACTGACCGCTGAAGTGTTGTTAGATTCGATCGATGGAATTACAGGATCGTCGACAGCCTTCTCGGGGCAATTGCCCGGTACTAGGGCCGTCTCTTTGCCTGATGACAGTTACAATTCGAGTTCGTATTTTCTTACGGTCTTTGGGCGGCCAGAAATGGATAGTGCGTGCGAATGTGAAAGGGCTCAAGGTGCTAGTTTGGCGCAGACATTACATTTGCTGAATTCAAAAAATATTCAGGATAAGTTAGCTGGTGCAGGAGGAAGTGCTGATAAGCTTTCATCCCAAGGAGAAAGGACCAATGAAGAGAAAATTGTTGAGTTATATAAGAGAGCATTTTCACGTGGGCCTAAAGAGGATGAGATGAAAACGGCCATTGATTATATTAATAAAAAGACTCAGCAGGCTAAAGAGGCTCAAGGGAAAATCAATGAAGCGAATAAAATGGCCTACGAAGATCTTGTTTGGGCTCTTTTGAATACTAAAGAATTTTTATTTAACCATTAAGCTTGGCAATTTTTTATATTTCCATGCGAAGATCCTGTTACATAATTTCTTGGTTGTTCCTGTTTTTTGTTTTAGGAAATTTAGTTGAGGGGCAGCTTCCTGCCCCGCGTCTAGATTCAATTTTTCCCATGGGGGGAAAGGCAGGTGGATCTGTAGATATTACTTTAAAGGGTGCTGACTTGACTGGTGAGGGGCAGCTATTTTTTAATGATCCAGGAATCACTAGTGAGCCTATTGGGAAAGGAGTTTTTAAGGTTAAAATTGCAGAGTTAGTGAGTTCTGGGAGTTACGATTTGAGATTTGGAGGCAAGGATGGAACGACTTCGCCAATTAG
The DNA here is from genome assembly GCA_014239335.1 of Verrucomicrobiales bacterium. Lineage (GTDB taxonomy): Bacteria > Verrucomicrobiota > Verrucomicrobiia > Verrucomicrobiales > DEV007 > EC70. Next base: position 10,540 of record JAAZZC010000083.1, on the reverse strand, counting down.
TTTTGCTGTGAGTAACAGGGATGAAAAGATTGCTCCTAAAGAAGCGACGAATAAAGCTAAGGCGGTTTTTCTTGAAGATAATGTGGTGATGAATGGAATTATGGAGCCAGGCAAGGCGCACTATTACAAATTTCCAGTTAGGAACGGAGGTCGTTACTTTATTGATTGTTTTGCTGAGAGAATTAATTCTAGGGCGGATGCATTGTTAGTCTTAAATGATCCATCAGGAATTGAAGTGGCTCGGTCAAGAGAATCCATTGGCGGAGACCCTTTGATTGGATTTACTCCAACTATTGAAGGAGAATATCTTCTAAGAGTTTCCGATTTTCTTGCCCGCGGAGGCGCTGGATATAATTATAGAATCCAACTCAGGCAAGGCCCTCAAATAGATTTTGTTTTGCCCCTATCTGCACAACCAGGCAAGACGCAATCTTTTCAAATCTTTGGGAAAAATCTTCCGGGTGGAGTGCCTTCTGGTGAGGATGGCCTTGAGAGGATAGAAATTAATATTGATGTTCCGACAGAAATGGAGAGAAGAAAAACAATGCCAGTGAAACCTTCGGGGGCAGGAGTTAAAGGTTTTCATTATGCGCTGGGAGAGGGGAATAATATTTCAAATTCTGTATTCATTGCGCAATCTAATTTTTCACCAGTAATTGATAGTGGTTCAAATTCTTCTCCAGAGGATGCGCAAGAAATTCCTTTTCCTTCTGAGTTGAGCGGGCGATTTTATCCAGGTAAAAAATCCTGGTTTTCATTCAATGCCGAGAAGGATAAGGAGTATGTAATTGAAGTTATTGCTCATCGATTAGTAAGTTATTGCGACCCATCGATTGTAGTAGAAAAAGTGATTGGTGATGCTGAGGGTAAAGAAAAAGTATCAATTATTGGGAAAGCTGATGATCAAGAAGCTAATGTGGGAGGACGGCGTTATCCTACAAATAGTCGTGATCCCATATATAGATTTAAGGCTGATATTGATTGTAAGGTACGTGTGGCTGTTAGTGATAATTTTGCTACTAAAGCGCCTTTCAGAATGATTATTCGAGAGCCTAAGCCTGATTTTGATCTATTAGTTTCAGCTTCAGCTCCAGCGGGGGATAACAATAAAGGCAAAAAGATTGTCAGAGAAGGAATTGCGGTTAGACGTGGGCAAGTTGGGAATTTGGACGTCTACGTTCTTCGGAGAGATGGGTTTGATGGTGAAATTGAGTTAAAGGCACAGGGTTTTCCAGAAAGTTTTAAAGTTAAAACTACAAAATTAGGAAAAGGAAAAAATAACTGCTCTTTATCATTTTATAATAAGGAAGATGCTCCGGCCTGGGCAGGTAAAGTAAAGATTGTTGGTGAGGCAGACGTTCAGGGAACAAAGATACAAAAAGAAGCTGAGAGTCTTGCGGTGAACTGGTCAGTAAATGATGCCGATCAGGAACGTGTTATTTCAAGAACAAGCTCAGGCATTACTGTGGCGTCGATTGATGAACAAACGCCGATGAAGGTCGTCCCTGCCGAAGATAAGGTCTGGGAAAGTTCACTAGGTGGCAATTTAGAAATCCCAATCAAATTTATTACGACTTCTGAGATTAAGGATAAGGTTACTATTGTTCCTGTTGATTTCCCTGGAATGGGGAAAGCTCCTCAGATTCAGGTCGATAAGGGTAAGACTAAGGAATCCCATAAGCTGATAATACCTTTATTAAACAACAAGGATAATAATAAGTATCAGGAAGGCACCCATCAATTTGTTCTGAGGGCGTCGACTAAATTAGGTTATAGGCGTGATTTGCAGGTTTTCCAAATTGCAGAAGAGCAAAAGAAGAATGCGACCAAGATTTTGGAGGAGGCCAAAAAAACGCTAGAAACTCTTAAGAAAGAGTTTGAATCTGCAAAAAAATCTCTAAATGAGGCAAAATCTAGTAGTGCTGAAACAGAAGAAGAAAAAAAGAAAAAAATCACTGATGCTGAATCTAAGGTTGGACTAGCAGAGGAGTCCTTAAAGCAAGCTGAGAAGAAATTAAAAGAGGCTGAAGAGAAAAATAAAAGCGCCGACCAGAAACTTAAGCAGGCCACAGACAGAGCAAAGCCGAAGGATGTCCAGTTCGTCAGTTATTCGAAACCGGTAACCGTAAAAATCGAAGCGTGTCCTATCCGATTCAAGGATAGCAAAGCTCCTGTTGAATTAGGGAAAGGACTTAAATCTAAAGTTGTGGTGAATTTTGATAGGCTATATGGGTTTGCAGATAGTGTTTCATTAAGTGCAAAATTACCTGATGGAACCAAAGGGTTGAAGGTTGCAGAAGCTAGTGCAAATAAAGATCAGTCCGCTATTGATCTTCCGATTGAAATTACGGCAGATGCGAATCTTGGATTAATTCACTTAGAGTTAATTGCTAAATTGAAATTTAATGGAATAGACCTACAAACTAAAGGCAATGTTTCAATAAAAATCACTGAACCCCCTGCGGCTCCAGAAGAACCCCCTGCGGCTCCAGAAGAACCCCCTGCGGCTCCAGAAGAACCCCCTGCGGCAAATTAATTTTCGTGAAATTTATTATTTTTTCATTCTGTATTATATTCGGATGGTCCGGTGCAGGTCTGGCTCAGCCATTACCCATTGCATCTATCGATCAAAAAGAGCCAGTCAGTTACGCAAAAGATATTGCGCCTGTATTTAAAAAGAGTTGCATTGCTTGTCATAATGCAACAAAAGCGAAAGCGAAACTGAACCTTGAGAACGTTTCAGCAATGATGAAGGGCTCTGACAGTGGAGAGGTCATTGTTCCTGGTAATGCCGAGGATAGTTTGGTTTTTCTTCAGGCTGCTCATCAGGAAGAGGAATTTATGCCGCCGCCAAAGAACAAGTCTAACGCGCCAAATTTGAGTTCCGAGGAACTTGCTCTACTTAAGTTATGGATTAATCAGGGAGCAAAAGATGACGATACGCTAGCAGCAGAAAAAAAAGTTAATTTTGCTACCATGAGTGAGAGAGTTAGAGCGATTTACTCCGTGGCTGTTTCGCCAGATAATCAATACGTTGCTGCTGGCAGAGGAAACCGAATATTCATGTATCATACCCCAACGGGCAAGAGCCTTGGTGAAATTGTTGATCCAGATCTCAAAGGTAAAGGAGAATCAGCGCATATTGATATTGTTGGGAGCTTGGCCTTTAATGGCGATGGGCTACTTGCTTCCGGGGGATTTAGGAATATAAAACTATGGGAAAAGGCTGATCCCGAGCTGCTATATGATGCGGAGCCGGTTGACAATGTGCCGCTTGTTGTTGGAGTCAGTAGTGATAGTAAATTATTTTCTGTTGGGGATGAGAGTGGTTTCATTAAGGTTTATATTTCTGAACCTAAGAAAGTGGTAACCTTCAAAGATCATGCTGCAGCGATAACAGGCGTGGGCTTCGGAGTGGATGGAAATATAATTTCTACATCTATTGACGGCGTTGTGAGTGCTAGGAAAATTGGCAAAGAGGCACAAATAGTGACAGTGAAATTATCTTCTCCAATTAATGAAATGGTGATTATTAATGATGGGAAGCAAGTGGCTTGTGGATGCGAAGATGGGGTCATAAGGATACTGTCGATTGAAGCGTCGTTGGAGCAGGTCCATGAGCTTAAAGGGCACACTGCCAAGGTTGTTTCATTGTGTTCTTTTGGTGAAGGTTATAAAAACTTTATTTCTGGAAGCGCTGATTTGACACTTAGAATTTGGCAAGTTGGAGAAGGTAAGGTAAATCAGATCAAACAAATCAATAATGAAGAAGTGCCTGAAGCGGTGGCGGTATCAAAGGATGGGAAGCGTTGCGCTTCCGTTTCTGGTAATGCAAAAATTCGCATTTGGAACATGAGCGATGGCAAGTTGATTGCTGATGGAAATGCAGGTTGGCAATTAAGTGGGGAGCAAAAGTCGAAAGAAATAAAAGTTTCTGTTTTAACGAAGATACGTGATGAAAGGAAAAAGCAATTAGGAGAAAGTGATAAGAAATTAAAGGCGGATCAAGAATCATTAAAGAAGGCCCAAGATGCAGAAAAGAACTCAGTAGAAGAATTAGAGAAAAAGAAAACTGAGCTCGTTTCAGCAAAGGATCTCAAGTCCAAAACTGAAATGGACCTTAAACAAAAAGAAGAAGCAAAGGCTCCTGACCTTAATCCCGCTAAAGAAGCTGCAAAGAAAGCGATGGAAGCTTTAACGGCAAAAGAAAAAGAAGTCCAAGATGCCGAGAGAAAACAATTGGAAGCAACTCGCAGCCGTGAAATTTCAGAGAGATTTTTAAAGAGAGCAATCGATGCTGATTCTAAATCAAAGCTAAAGTTAGCGGATGCGGAGAATGAATTACAGAACGCAGCAAAGATTCATGCGGATATAAAGACAAGAGTGGATCAAGAACAAAAAGTTCTTAGAACTGTTACCTTTTCGCCAGATTCAGCTCAGGTTTTTGCAGGTTCTGAAGATGGTAATGTTTATTCATGGGAAACAAATGCTGGAAAGCCATGCGACGTTATTGCTACTAAATCGGGTGCCGCGAAAGTAATTGCTACGGTAGGGGAAAATATTTTAGTGGCATCTGTAGACAAGACAGTCAGGATTTGGGATTCGACACCGAAGTGGAACCTTCACAAAAAGATTGGGGGGCTACAAGATCCTAAAACTTTAGTTGATAGAGTGAATTCTTTATCGTTTAGCCCTAATGGTAAATTATTAGCATCTGGTGGAGGGGTTCCATCGAGGAGTGGAGAGTTGAAGGTATGGAATATTGCTGATGGAAAATTGGTTTGTGCAAATACTGAATCTCATAGTGATACGATATCGGGAACTTCTTTTAGTCCTGATGGGAAATTTATCGCTACGGCTGCAACTGATCGTTTCGTTAAAGTATTTAATATGGAGGGGGCTGTTCTTGAGCGCAGTTTTGAGGGGCATACAAACCATGTTCTTGATGTTGCTTGGCGAGCAGACGGATTTGTTTTAGCGAGCGCAGGAGCTGACCAGGTTGTTAAGGAGTGGAATTTTGAAAAGGGGAATCAAAAGCAAACAGTGAAAGGGCACACTAAAGGAGTCAGTTCAATTGCATATATGGGAGCCGGGGAACAGTTAATTTCGAGCAGTGGGGATCAATCAGTTAGAATAGCAAACAAGCCTTTGCCTGATGCGGCTACATTCATTCATTCATCAAGTGTTAGTCAAGATGGAACTATTATTGCTGCAGGAGGAGAAGATAGCATCCTTCGAATTTGGACGGCCGGTGATAGTAAATTATATTTGAAATTACAGTAAAATCTGTAATCGGATCAAGATAAGTAAACGTTATTAATTTATGAAAAAAATCACACTAATAATTATTGCTCTGAGCGTCTCATTTGCACATGCGGACTTCGAAATTAAAGAGGTGCCAGGAAAATGTATTGATGTCTTGGATGGAGGAAAAGTTGTGGCTCGAGTAATGACGGCGCATGATAAAACTTCAGCTGAATCCAGACATGAAACCTACAAGGTGTACACTCATGTATTCGATGAACAGGGGAAAGCTCCGATCACTAAAGGTGCTGGAGGTCAATTCACTCATCACCGTGGAATTTTTATAGGATGGTCGAAGACAAAGTTTTCTGGGAGGCAAGTCGATTCTTGGCATATGAAAGGTTGTGATCAGGTATATAAAAAAATAATCAATTCAACTTCCACTAAGGATCACGCTACTTTGACTATTTTAATTAACTGGGTGACAACTGATGGAGTTGTTTTTATTGAAGAGAAGCGCACTCAAACCTTCAAAAGAGTCGAAGGAGAGGGAGCTTATTTGCAGGTGAACTTTGACACTGCTCTTAAGGCCGCAAGCGCAGACGTTGAACTGAATGGTGATCCTGAGCATGCTGGATGTCAATTCAGGCCAAGTAATGAAGTTTCAAAGAATAAGTCTGCCAAATATATCTTTCATAAGGACGGCCTTGATTTAAAAAAGGATAAGGATCTTCCTTGGGCAGCTGAAAGTTTTCAGATTGGTGAGAATATGTATTTTGCTCAGCACATGAGTCATCCCACTATCCCTAAGGGGAATACTTATTCAGCGTATCGTGATTATGGCCGATTTGGAGCTTATTTTGTTAAGAAAATTGCGAAAGGGGATTCCTTGAATTTACGTTATCGCTATCTGGTTGGTAATGGAAAAATCCCGGGTCGGGAGTATTTCGCATCTCGTTACAAGGCGTTTTCTAATTAAACTAATTAAAATTCTATTCAGTTTGTATTGGGTGTTGTCTTTTGACGTGTCAACAGAGCAATGATACCAAAAGTAAGGATTAGGCCGGGTCCCCACCATCCAATCTTTCCGTGAGACGCCCATCCTGCACCAAGGGTAGCAACAATCGTAGCAATTATCATAAGGATGTTCCATCTTAGGAGGGAGGAGCCTTCTGGGCGCTTGTCGCCAAGTAAACTCTTTGAGTTCATCATTAAGAGAAATGTTATATAAGCTATGGGTAGTAAAGTCATTCCAAATACTGATACCGGGATTGCTAACCATGGTCCGAGTTCACCCCAAGCTAAGGGGCCAAAGAAGCCGATCCCTCCTACAATTAAACAGCCTACTCTGTGAGGAGTTCCTCCATCAGGAACTCCCAACATTTCACAAACGGCAAATCCATTAATTAACATAAGTATGACTATTGTAGATACAGCCATGGCTAATACTCCGATTCCAAATACGTATTGAGAGAAGAGGTTGCCGGTGAAAGGCTTAAGGGCATTTGCTAATTCAAACTGATTTCTTTTAGCAGTCATCATTTCGAGAGTAGCATTGGCTTTTTCTTTAGACGGCATTGCTATGTAGATTGCTTCTAATTTTTCTTTATCTTCAGGGCTTAGTTTGGGGTTTTTTTCTTCAGTCAGCTGATTTACTAGCGAAGTGCTATTTTCGAATTTATTATTCTTCGGATTATTATGGAACTGAGAGGCAGCAGCGATGACAAGGCAACCCGTCGCAATGACAAAAGGAATGAATAACCCTGTTGAAAGATCAAAAATAGCCAGGCCGCGGTGCTCTTTACCCCACTTCCGTCGTAGCATTGAATAAGGAAGAAGAAAAGTCATGTTGATGCCAACTGTAGTGCCAAAGGCTGCAATGATATTGTCTCGTTGGCGGCCAATTATATCAGCTGTCCATTTATCTCGATTGGCTGGATCAAGTTGCTCAATGTATGGCATGAAAGTTTCAGCAGGTCTAAATAGCGCACCTAAATCAGGCATGAGGCCACTGAAAACATTGGCCCAATTTAACGGAGAATTTTCAGCAAAGGTAAGAACGATTACTACGCCTATAAATGAAATGACAACTAATCCAACTAAGATTTTCAGCAGAAGTTCGAATCGGGCGACTCCTTTGGTGCCAGCGCCATAAGACCAAATAATTGTTGTTGCAATAGCTAATATAATTGCTGATATCAGCAATTTAGATCCTATGGTGTCAGGGAAGACGTCAGGGGCTAGATTAGTTGTGATTGCTCCGAACGCTAGATTGAATTGAGGTAGTACCCATACCAAATTTGCAACTATCGTGGCACCTAGCCATGCCCAGCCGAGGAATGGGGAGATGTGTTTATTGATGGATCTAAATGGTCTTTCTCCAGTTGAAAGTGTTACGTATGCAATTGCGCTTAGCATTACAACACCAAGAATCATTGCGAGAGGTTGGACCCACATGAAGTTTACTCCTCCAATAACTCCTACTCCAAGTGCAGCCACTAAGGATCCTCCTCCAAGAGTTATGGCGCTTTGTAACCATCCTGGGCCACAGAGTTTAGAGTATGTTTTTAGCTTTGCTCCTGTACCTTTATTAGCTACAGAACTAAGTAATTCCTTTTCTTTAATTAGGGCGTCTTCGGTTTTTGACATTGATGAGTGTGTTTTATTCTTAATGAGATTGGATAATGAAATGAGTTTGAGCTGATGACAAGAGAGATTCTCGAATTTGACGGCAATGCTGATTATCCTCTATAATGATCGGAATGAGATATTTTATCAGGGTTCTTACTATTTCTATAGGTGTTTTTTTAATAAGTTCTGTTTTACACGCTGCTGATAAACCTAATTTTATCCTTATTAATGTGGATGATCTTGGCTGGACTGATCTTGGTTGCTTTGGCAGTAAGATATATGAAACGCCTAATATTGATGATTTAGCTAAAAATGGTATGCGTTTTACAGATGCATACGCAGCATGCGCAGTATGTTCTCCAACTAGAGCTGCAATTATGACTGGAAGGTACCCGGCAAGGTTAGGAGTTACGGATTGGATACGAGCAAGGTTTCAAGGTGGAAGAATACCAAATAACAAAAAGAATCCAATGGGATGGGTCGGATCTAAAGTTAATAAAGTTTTGTGCCCTAAAAATGCGCTGTGGATGGAAAGTGAAGAAATTACTATAGCAGAACAACTTAAAAAGTTAGGGTATAAGACTTGTCATATTGGGAAGTGGCATTTGGGAGCCGATGACTGGTATCCTGATAGACAAGGATTCGATGAGAATTATGGAGGTTGTGATTATGGGCAACCGCCTAGTTATTATGATCCTTTTTCTAATAAAAGATTGAAGGGTATTAATGGGTTGCCTGGAAAAAAGAAGGGACAGTATCTCACTGATCGGGAATGTGATGAGGCCTTAGGATTCATTTCAAGAAACAAGAAGACTCCATTTTTCATTTATTTTGCAAATTATGCAGTCCATACACCAATTCAAGCGAAAGCATCGTTACTGGATAAATACAAAAATAAGATTAATAAATTATCTAAGGTTAAACAAAAGAATGCAGCTTATGCAACCATGGTTGAAAGTGTGGATCAGGCAGTGGGCAGGATCCGAGAAAAGCTAAGTGAATATGATCTTAGTAAAAATACGGTCATTATATTCACATCTGACAATGGGGGATTGCTGGGGCCAACTAATAATGCTCCACTCCGATCCGGCAAAGGCTACCCTTATGAGGGTGGCATACGAGTTCCTTTAATTGTCCATTGGCCAGGTGTTACCAAAGCTGGAGCAATTAGCGATGTACCAGTGAGTAGTGTTGATTATTTTCCAACTATTTGTGCTGCTGCTGGAGTTGCATTGCCCTCTAAGAGTATTATCGATGGTTTTGATTTAAAGCCTTTAATGGAAGGTAAAGGTTCCTTAAATCGCGAAGACTTGTTTTGGCATTTCCCTCACTATCGGGGAAGAGTAATGCCTTATACAATCATACGGAGTGGTTCATGGAAATTGATCAAGCGTTATGATGGGAAAGAATATGAATTATTTAATCTAGCTAAGGATATCGGGGAAACAGATGAGCTTTCAAATAAAATGCCAGAGAAAATCAAAGAGTTGGATGCAAAGATATCAAAGTGGTTGAAAAAGACTGGAGCGAAGGTTCCTAAAACTAATCCAAATTATGCTGGCAATAAATGAATTTTAGCAGCTTCTCCCACCGTCATTTTGAGTATCAGTTTGACCGTTAATTGGTGGAAGTGATTGTTCCAAAACTCCTTTTGCTTTTGGCCAAGCGATTGAAGCTTCAATTAGCATCCATATTTCAAGAGTGAGTGTGGCTAATCCGATTGTGGCTAAAAGGGGTTTTTGTCCTGCGATCCATCCATTTGGCTTGAAGAGCTCAATGACCATTGCTGAGGCAGGGAGGATTAACATGAAAATTGCAGGAATTGCTATGAACCAAATAGGCAGGTTGCGGCGGCGCATCCAAAATAAAATGACAAGGAATGCTAGGCCACCTAGCAACTGGTTTGTTGCTCCGAAAAGCGGCCATAAGTTAAGACCTCCCTTTCCCGCATTTTCCCAAGACCATTCCAATCCAGTAGTGGGGCTGGCGGCGACAGCAAAGGCTAGGATCACAGCTAGGATAGTTGCTCCGTGTTTGTTTGTGAGCCAGCTGAGAGGGTTTAGGTTTAAGTTAGTTTTGGATCTAGTCGCAGATTTCTTTGTATATAAAGTTGCTGAAATTTCTTGAATTACATAGCGCTGAAGTCGGCATGCGGTGTCCAAGGTTGTTGCGGCAAAGGAAGCAACGAAAACACCCATGAGAGCGACAGCAAATTGAGGCGCAAATCCTAGTGCTTTTAGGAAATTAGCTGATCCATCGACAAAAGCCCCCACCTTAGCACCAAGCCCCTGTGCTCCACCCCAAGTTTCATAACGAGACAAGTAAGCATCTTTTCCAGTTAAAAAGCCTCCATTGCTTGATTCAGTTCCTAGGCCTAGTCCGGACACACAAGCTAAAATAACGAGAACAGCAAGAAAGCCTTCCGTCAGCATTGATCCGTACCCAACAAATTGTGCGTCAGTTTCGCACTTTAGTTGCTTTGAACTGGTTCCGCTTGATACAAGACAATGGAAACCGCTAATGGCGCCGCATGCGATTGTTATAAATAAGAAGGGAAAGATCCAAGGTGCTCCTTCCGGTGAATCTGCTCCAAGTCTTGTCGCAGGCGCTATGATCTCAAGTGAAGGGCGAGCTGAGTCCCCGATCGGAGCACCGCCCCATATGC
>JAAZZC010000293.1 GCA_014239335.1 Verrucomicrobiales bacterium | reverse complement strand
TAAGCCAAAATTGGAAGAAGAGGAAGAAGAGGAAGAAGAGAAAGAAGGGGAAGAAGGGAATAATGTGGAGAAGGATGTGGAAGAGGAGAATTCATTGAAGGAATCGAAGGAATCCGGCAAAGGTTCTGTTTTCTTGGCGGCTGATTCAGACATGCTTTTTGATGCATTGGCTGTGGGTAGAGATTTATTTGGTCGAACTACATATCGGAATAATAACATTCCGCTCCTTGAGAATGCGGTTGAGCAAGCTTCTGGTGGGGGAAGCCTAATGTCGATCAGGACTCGTGGCAGTGGGCGCCGCCCCTTTAGTAAATTCAAGGAATTGGCAGAGGAGGCTTCAGAAAAACTAAATGAAGAAATAGCAAAGGTGACAAAGCAAGAGCAAGAGGTTGCAAGCGAAATATCAAAACTTATGCAGGAGCAGGGTAATGACCAGATGGTTGTCCTTAGTCCTGAGGCGGCTAATAAAATAAAACAACTAAGAGTAGAAGAGGTCAAAGCTTCTAAGCGGAAAAGAGAATTGAGTAGGGATCTGCGGAAGGACATTCGTAAAATAGAAAACAAAATAAAAAATCTGAACATTGCAGGTGTTCCGCTTCTTATCATTTTAATAGGAATTTTACATCTGGTGATTCGGCGCATAAAAATTTCGGCGCGATAATTTTAAAACGAACAAATTAAGAAATTTATTAGATATGAAACCAAAGCATGTGACCATTCTTGGAGGGTTGTTCGTAGTTCTGATAGTAGTCTATTTTATTTCAAGCAAGGATAGGTCTGGGATTCAGACTGAAGTGGGAGGGCTTAGTGCTGGGGATAAGGTTCTTTCAATTGAAAATATTAACGACATTACAGGTGTAATAATTGCCGACTCTGAAAATTCCGTGCAGTTGGGAAGAAAAGAAGGAAAGTGGGTAGTTGTTAATAGAGCAGATTACAATGCTGATTTCACTAAAGTTAGTCGAACCTTAAAGACATTAGATGGGCTTAAGATCGCTGAACAGATGCGGGCTGGCGAAAAAAATTATGGACGATTCGAGCTCAAAGAGCCTAATGGCGGTGAAGGCTCAGGAATTAAAATCCAACTCTCAAAAAATGGAGAAGGTTCGGTTGGAGAAATTGTTATAGGCAAGAGATATGGCGGAGCAACTATTGACTCGGGGCAACAAGGTGGTGGAAATGGAAAATATGTGAGGATAGGTTCGAATAAGAATCAAGTATTTATCGTTTCAGACTCCCTCTTTGATATTGAATCCTCACCTTCAGGATGGCTGGAGAAGAATCCATTTGGAATTGAAAAATCGAAAAACATTACAGTGGAGCATTCTGACAAAACTAAGTTTGAATTTGTTCGAGAAAATGAAGGAGACGACGCTACGCTGAATGGACTTTCTGAGGAGGAGGAGTTGAACACGTCCAATACGTCTACGATTACTTCTCCCTTTGCTTCCTTTAGCTTCAAGGATGTATCTACGGGGGAAGATGCAGATCCTGAAAAGACAGGTCTGAAAGCACCCCTTCAGGTGACTGTCACAACTTTTGATGGGTTCAAATATAATCTTAAGTTGGGTAAAGGTGAGGGTGATAATGTGGACAGTGGAGAGAAGGAGGCGACGATATCGGCTGCTAAGTATTATTTGACTTATAATGTCAGCGCAGAATTTCCTGACTTTGTCCTTAAGAATAGAGATCCTCAGGAAGATGAAAAATTATCTAAAGATGCTAGTGATGAAGACCGCAAGAAAGTTGAGGGATTAAAGAAAGAACGTGATGCTGAGGATAAAGAAAAACAGGAAGAAGAATTTAAAGGGCGGCAGAAAGAATTAAAAGAGAAGCTTGAAAAAGAGAAGGCTTTTGCTGGAGTTATATATGAGCTTGATAGCTGGGGAGCTGAGAAGTTTTTTAATAAGCGTGAGAACCTAGTCAAAGATAAAGAGTCTGAGGCCGCAGAAAAACCGGACGATGGTGCTAGTAAAGGAGGCCTGCCTGAGGGCATTTCAATTCCTGGCATTCCGGGAGCGTCCATACCGGGAGTCGAAGCAGTGAAACCTGAGACAGAAGAGCCTCCCCAAGATTCTGTGCCTGCAGCTGAGTAAGTAGATTCCTAGTAAATTAATATACAGAAGGTGAATTTTTTCTCATGTCTTATATTAGTACCTTGAGAATTAATAATTGCATTTCGTATTGAGTTGGCGAGGAGTGATCTTTTGCGTATCGTAAAGAACAATAAGAAGATTTATATTTACCATCTATGTCCGAACAATTAATAAAAGAAGATAGCGATTTTTCGCAAGAAGATTTGGAATCGCTTAAAATTTTTCAAGAATCGACTTTAAAGATACGTAACGAACTTGCGAAGGTTATAGTTGGTCAGGAAAAGGTCATTGATCAGTTGCTTATTGCGATTTTTTCTAAAGGTCATTGCTTGCTTGAAGGAGTCCCTGGTCTTGCGAAGACCTTAATGGTGAGCACTCTTGCCAAATCATTAAGAATGGATTTTAACAGGATTCAGTTTACTCCTGACTTGATGCCATCTGACATCACTGGCACAGAAGTTATTCAAGAAGATAAAATGACAGGAGCTCGTGAGTTTAAATTTCTCAATGGGCCTGTTTTTGCTAACGTTGTTTTAGCTGATGAAATAAACAGGACCCCACCAAAAACTCAGGCAGCGATGCTGGAAGCGATGCAGGAGCGGCAGGTCACGGTTGGAATGGTTCGCCATGAGCTTCCAGATCCATTTTTTGTTCTTGCTACTCAAAACCCTATAGAGCAGGAAGGGACCTATACTCTTCCTGAGGCTCAGCAGGATAGGTTTATGTTCAAAGTATTTGTCGAATATCCTAACTATGAAGAGGAATATAGAGTCGCCGATACTACGACTCGGATGGAGAATTCAGTGGTTAATGAGATTTTGTCTGGAGATGAAATTAAAAGTGCACAAGACCTTGTGCGTAGAGTTCCTATTCCTCCCCATGTTATTCATTATGCTTTGAGGCTTGTGAGGGCTACTAGGATCAATGAAGAAGAAGGAGTTCCAGATTCAATGCGTGAACTTTTGAGTTGGGGAGCTGGTCCAAGGGCAGTTCAGTTCCTTCTTTTAGGGGCTAAAGCTAAGGCAGTAATGGATGGTCGCAGTAGTGCTACTGTTGCTGATGTGAAATCAATTGCCCACCCTGTTTTGCGTCATAGAATAATTACTACATTTAACGCTGAATCCAGTGGCGTTACGACTGATGATGTCGTTGACAATCTTCTGTCTGAGATCTCTGAAAGAGACGAAGGTGATAAGATACCTCCAACGCTGTCAGGTGCTTTTAATGCGGCATAATTCAAATAATCTACAGGAGTAGCATAAAGGTGTAAAATATGGCTGCTGCGGAAACTCCAAATTACTTAGATCCTAAAGTTCTGGAAAGGATCAAGAGACTGGACGTGCGTGCAAGGTTAGTCGTTGAAGGCTTTATAACGGGCCAACACAAGAGTCCATATAATGGTTTTGCAGTTGAATTTGCAGGTCATCGAGAATATTCGCCAGGTGATGAAATAAAGCATATTGATTGGAAAGTTTGGTCGAAAACAGACAAGTTTTACATAAAGGAGTATGAGGAAGAGACTAATTTGAAAACTACCCTCATTGTGGATGCTTCAAAATCCATGGGGTATGGAAAAGAAGGATGGTGTAAATTTGATTATGCGGCTACTGCAGGTGCTACACTAGGTCACTTACTTCAGAGCCAAGGTGATGCAGTTGGGCTTATTACATTTAATACGAAAGTTAAGGATGTTCTTCCTCCGAGCGCGCGACATAACCATTTAAAAGAGATCGTACACAATTTGAGCGAAACTGTGCCCGATGATAAGACTGATGTAGGTGAAGCATTTTTGGAGTTGGTTCCTCAGATACGCTCAAGAGGAATGGTGGTTATTATTTCTGATCTGTTTGTTGATATTGAGGTTCTCAGAAAGGCGATGCAGCAATTTAGACTTCGCAAACAAGAGGTCATTGTTTTTCATGTAATGGATCGAGATGAATTGGAATTTCCCTTCGAAGACCATACCAGATTACTTGGTCTTGAGGGGCCAGAAGAAGTCCATGCTGATCCCAGAGCTTTAAGGAAAAGTTATTTGGATATAGTTGGAGATTACCGCAAGGAAGTGGTGAAGATGTGTGATATGCTTGGTGTCGATTATGCTCTACTTGATACTGGGGAGCCTCTTGATGCAGTTTTGTCTCGGTATTTGGCATTTCGTAAACGTCATACTAGGAAAGGGAGAGCAGGGTAAGACGTGTTGGAATTTTTATTGAACCCAGGTTTTTTATTTGCCGGCACCGCAGCGGTAGCTGCTCCTATTATTATTCATCTCCTCAATCGTCGCCGCTTTAAGAGGATTGATTGGGCAGCAATGGATTTCCTTCTTGAAGCACAGCGGCTAAATAGGAGGCGAGTAAAATTAGAGGAAATCATTCTTTTATTGTTACGTTGTTTGGCAATGATTTTAATTGGCCTCATGATTGCGAGGCCGTCGCTGGACATTAATGTTTCGGGCCTTCTTAAGGCTGGACAAACTGAAAGAGTGATTGTTCTGGACGACTCTTTAAGTATGGCCGCTGTTGGGCAGCAAGGAAGTCCAATCGATAAAGCTTCTGAAATTCTTCAAAAGGGAATCAAGAGCCTTTCAAATAGCAATTCGCAAGACATTTTTACTGTGGTGCGTACAACGGATCCTAACAAGTTTGCACCAAACGGATTGCCGTTAACTGAAGGCTCCATAGGAGACTTGCTTGATGAATTTAAAAATATTAAAGCGACTGACTTACGAGGGGATCTACATTCCGCGCTGTCTACGGTTGATGAAAGTTTTGATTCCGATAAGACAAACTTTACTAAAGTGGTTTATTTATTTACTGATCTCCGTCGAATGGATTGGGAGAGTTCTACTAAATCAGGATCAGATAAAGGAGTGGTGCAAACGCTTCAAAGCATTGCAGAGAAAGCAGCTGGATGCTATGTCGTGGACTTAGGGTCTGAAGTTGAAAATAATTTATTCATTGAGGAGGTTAAGCCGCTCGGAAAAGTATTAGTTAATGGAGTCCCTGCAGATTTTGAGGTTCTTGTCAGAAATCTTGGAAAATCCGATATTGAAGATGTGACTGTAAGTTTTTCGGTTAGAGGGTCATTACCATTAAAATCCAAGATACCCCGCATAGAGGCTGGGACTATTGGAGTGGCGGCTTTTAGTTATACTTTTACAGATTCTGGTAATGAGTCATTTTCCGTACCTGTTGAAATTTCTTTGGATAATGATTTCTCTAAAAGTAAGGATGCTCTTAGAGAAGATAATGTTCGTTATTTTCCTGCCAGAGTTGCAGCTGGTATGCGTGTTTTGATCGTTGATGGAGACCCGTCTGGTGTCTTCGGGCGCAGTGAATCCTTTTATCTTTCCAATGCTCTGTCTCCTGGCGGTCCAGCGATTTCAGGTGTTGATGTGACAGTCTTGGATGATGCGGATTTTGATACTTCTAATCTGTCACAGTACGAAGTTATATTTATTGCTAACTTGTATC
>JAAZZC010000209.1 GCA_014239335.1 Verrucomicrobiales bacterium | reverse complement strand
TCGTCATCATGCGCTCCAAGCGATCGCTCAGCAAATGGCTTCAACCGATATACACGCAGCCATAGAGTGGGTAGATACATTAAAGGATAATGACCAGAAAACTGCGTTGAACAAAATCCTATACGAAGGCGCTAATTCGAGTCCAATGGTTGTTGCCGAATACATCAATGGGTTAGAAGATGGGGAATTTAAACAGGAAATTACAGGGAGAGTAGCAAAAGAGTGGGCAGAATCTGATCCTGAAGAAGCAATCAAATGGAGTGATTCCCTTGATAATAAACTGCGTGACCAAGCCCTGAGCCATATCGCATCTGAAGTCCTCGATCTGGATTCTGAAAGGGCCGAACAAATCGCTAGGAAGATTTCGAGTGCGGAGGGACGGCAAAGCTTAATGGAACAGATTGGTCGATTACAAATGACAGCAAACTTTGACGAAGCGGTCCGCTGGATGGGAGAACTGCCAGAAAAAGATCGTGCATCCGCGTGGCGTGGAGCGGCAAAAGAGTGGGTCGCTTTAGACCCAGTGAGCGCGAGTCAATATGCTATGAATACTGAGGATCCTAAAATTCAAGAGCAATTAGTCGATGCACTATCCTATTCTTGGCCACGAATAGATCCTCATGCAGCCGCAAATTGGGCTCAAAGCTTATCTGGAAAATCACAATCAGAAGCGTTGTATCGTATCGTTGATACATGGGCTAGAAATGCACCTCAGGACGCTGCATTTTTTGTTCAATCCTCTTTAGAGGGAGAATTACAAGAGAAAATGACACGACGAGTCGCAGATCGTTTAATGAAAAACAATGTGGACCAAGCAGCTGAATGGGTAATGACTTTAGATCAAGGAGAAACAAAAAAAAATGCTTATCGAGATCTGGCTCAGTATTGGCTAAAACGTGATTAGATGAAAGCAAGCGAATGGATAGCTCGTCTTCCTGACAGTCCTGAACGCGATTCAGCCGTGTCAGCATTAATCAACAATATCGAGAGAGATGACCCGGAAACAGCTATAATATGGGCAGAGACCCTGAGCGACCCAAAGACCCAACTTAGCATACATAACCGCATACTTAAACAAATCTCGGATAAGTAAAACGCTAGAGAAGCTTAGACCTCTTCACGCAAGCGACCCCGTCTATCAAGAACTCAAAAAACGCAAATTCCATTTATCTCTTTGCTCGGATCCCATCAACCCATACCGCTGCAACAATAATTCCTCCTATAAGCACTTTCTGCACCCAATCATCTACCCTCAACATCACGCATCCATTATAGAGTAACGTAATTATAATGGCTCCTATCATGGAACCAAAAACTGTTCCGCGACCACCGGTAAGTGATGCTCCTCCAATGACAACCGCTGCGATAATATCTAGCTCCAGGGCGACTGCAGTTGTTGGATCACCATCACCTATTTCCGCATAAGACATCACTCCAGCCAATCCAAACATTGCCCCTCCAAGAGTAAAAATAAGAATGCGATTTCGTATCACATTAATCCCCGAATATCTTGCCGCTTCTTCATTCGCTCCAAGGGCATAGACGCGTCGACCGAAAACTGAAAAGCGCATTAGAATAACCATCAGTAAGAAAAGAAAAATATTAATCCAAACTCCGTAAGCAAACACTAGCCATTTAGGGTCAGGCTCCCTCATCATAAGCATTTTGAGGAAATTATCGGGAGATCTGACAACCGTCTCATCAGCAAACCCTTCTGCAAGACCTCTTGCAACTAACATCATTCCCAATGTTACAATGAATGGAGCAATTCCAAGACGAGCCGATATCGTTCCATTTAAAAAACCCACTGCCGCGCCAACCATAATTGCAAACACCACAGGCAAAGGAATGATCCCTCCTATGAAAACATTTCCATCACACCAATTTACCGTGTGAGCACATGCGACTGCAGCTAAAGCCACAACAGACCCAGCACTAAGGTCAATTCCACCACTGACTATAATCATTGTCATCGCCAAAGCACCTATACCAACGATGACAGTTTGCTTCAGGATCGTCTTTAAATTCTGAACCGATAGAAAATTGTCTACATTATCCGGGACATAGACAATTATCAGCAGAAGCAATAACAGAAATACAAAGATTAACCCACTGACTGGTATCAACAGAGCAAAGAAATTCTTTCCATAGCCCTTAGCTAAACTAGAATCCACGGAACTTACGTCCTCTGTACTTGGCATTGTTATTTAATTCTCAGATGGATTCAGGAGTTCCTTGACCTCCTGAGAATCAATATTTTCCAAGTCCAGAAGCACCGCCCCGGTATCAACATCGGGCTCAAAGGATTCACCTTTAATAGACGCTACAATATTTTTGACTGCAGTATATCCCATCCTGAAAGGATCCTGTACAGCAAGGGCTGATATTTTATTTTTCCTTAAAGCGCTCAGCAAAGAATCATTAGTGTCAAATCCAACAAAAGAAACCTTTCCCGCAAGCCCAGCATCATCAAGTGCACGCAGCATTCCCTGAGTAGTCGATTCGTTTGGCGTAAAAATACCCTGAACACTATCACCAAACTGGTTTAATAAATTTTCTGAAGCTTTTAATGCTTCATCAATCGAGACTCCACCACGCTGATCAATTGAAACTAATTCAATATCTGGTGCCGATTCTTTTATCCCAGCAAGGAAACCTTCTTCCCTATTAGTAGTACTTGTATGATTCACGGCATGCCTGAGCATGATGAGTTTTCCAGTATTATTCATTAGTGAAGCAAGACGCTTCCCGCATTCCTTTCCGGCTCCAAAATTATTAGTCATGACATTACTTATCACGGCTTCTCCTGCAGATTCATCTAGCCCCGAATCCCATATAGCAACCTTGATTCCATGTGCATGCGCCTCCTTGACGGGACGAACGAGAGCTTTGTCATCAAGTGGCGCAAGTGCAATTCCATCAACTCGCTGAGTAATAAAATTTTCAACGACTTTTAGTTGGCCCGACCTATCACTTTCCTGCTGAGGCCCCTTCCATATTACTTGAACACCTAATTCCTCTCCTGCCTTTTTAGCTCCCGCCTCTCCTGATTTCCAGAATTCATGGGTAGTTCCCTTAGGAATAACTGCTATTCGCAACTGTTTATTACCCGATTCAGGATCAGTTTTATTGCAACCAATCAAAGCAATGAAACAAAAAAGCGAAAAAGATGATAGATATCGTGTCATTTGATTAATCCAAGCCATTTGACGGCTTGAAATCAAGCCTTCGTGAGCACAAAGTTTATGTAAATGGCAAAAGAACTTAATTTCAAACAAGAACTCGTGGGTTGCTTTGGCTTCCCTGTGGCAGAAAATCCGACCCAGGCAATGATCGAGCCTGCTTTTAATGCATTAAAACTCGATTGGCGCTATTTAACTCTTGAGGTAAGTCCAGAAAATCTCAAGAGGGCGGTTAAAGGTGCGAGAGCCTTTGGATTCAAGGGGTTCAATTGCACAATCCCGCATAAGGTTGAGGTGATCCAATATCTTGATGGTCTTGGGGAATCTGCAGAATTGATGGGAGCAGTAAATTGTGTTGTCAATAAAAACGGAGAATTGATCGGTGAGAATACTGACGGTAAAGGCTTCGTGTCATCGCTGAAACAAATCACCAATCCAAATAAAAAATCTTGTGTTATTTTTGGAGCTGGTGGAGCAGCAAGAGCAATTAGCGTGGAAATGGCTATTGCTGGATGCTCTAAAATAACAATAAT
>JAAZZC010000292.1 GCA_014239335.1 Verrucomicrobiales bacterium | reverse complement strand
TTAGACCACTCCCCCTCTCTCTCATTAGATCCATAGAACCTTGAAGCCCGCAATAATCTCCCCTTCTTTGGGCCAATAGCTAAAGTGATACCACTTTCATTCATGTGCATGGAAGGATTATTCCCATTGAGGTCTTTGGATATCACAGTCTTTTCTGGTTTCCAAGTTCTCCCATCGTCTTTGCTCCGATAAACAGTTAACGGCGCGGGAGGCTGTCGGTCTTCAACAAAGACAAGTATGTCTCCGGAGCCAGTATCAACGATAGTCCCACCACCGTTATATCCATCCTCCGATACTACTACCCGCTTATTCCAAGACTTCCCTCCATCTTCACTCCGACGTACGGACACCCCAGAATTTCCCCAGACCGCAATGACCGTACCTTTATTTGTGACAACAACATTAGGATAACGCTGATCATTGAAAAGACGTTGTTTTTCGAAAACAGAATCTCCAAGAAAAGGACTCAGCCATTCGTCAGCTATGGAAGCAGCTGAAAGGCTAAATAAGAGTATCAGGGATAATGCGGATGACATTGAAAAGAACAACAATGAAAAATAAGTAATCTCTACTTAGGATCTTTTACCGGCTTCTTCGCTGCCCAATAAATGGCACGGATGACTAACTTCTGTAGGGCCGGGTTAGGCCAAGCCTTCTCGTCATGCCCAAGGCCTGTATTGAAAAGTCGACCATCCCCATACTCATGAATCCAGATCATTGAATGGTTCTCTTTTCCTCGGTCAATTCTTCCTAAGTGATGTAATTTATCCTCAGTTTCAGGATGAAATTTATCCCTGTAGGATTCATCATGAATCATGAACTGCTTCATCCCTTTGGTGATAGGATGTTCGTTATCAGTAAAGACAATCTTAAACTCCCCTCCACCATGACCAATAAACTGGCCACCGAAGATCTTCCAATAAGAATCTGATTTCTTGAAAGCGTCAGTCGCATGGACACCAACAATACCTCCACCGTTTTTCAAATAGGATTCAAGGCCACTCTCCTGTGCAGGGTCAGTAAAATTTCCTCCAGACCCAAAGAAAAGAACCACGTCATAGTCTTTTATTTTATCAGCCTTTAGATCATCGAGCTTGTTACTCAAAACTAATTCAAAGTCTCCCTGCTTTTTGAACAAAGGAACTATCGATTCATAATAGCCTTTCCAGTCATGATCCCGACCACCCATGTAAAGAATCTTAATTTTCTTGTGATGATCCGCTTTTACAACTTCGGTACAGGCAAGACAAATAAAGAGAGCTAATAATGATCTAATTCTAAAGAAATTCATTCCTTAAACTAACAGGAATCAGTGAATTAGTGGCGGATTTTTTAAAAAAAATATCCCAGCTCAATTAACTAGTCGTGTTAAATCTTATCACTGGTCAGACTTACATAGTATTTATTCCAAGTTCCATTCAAGTTCTTCGCGTTGTTTTTGCGGTAGATGATGATTGTAGAAAATAAAATTCCTCTTTAATCTTTTCACTATGTCCACCGCACTTGAAGCAGAATCGACTTCCAAACCATTCCTTCGTGATCCAGAAAAAATCACTCCTTGGTCCGAAACTTGCGGAGCAATCCGATGCCTAATCGAAGAATCCGATCTTGCTGCGGCTGAAGTCCATCACGTCAAAATTCAAGATGCGAAGCTCCACTATCATAAGAAGACGGATGAGATTTACTATGTCATTAACGGTGAAGGCAAGCTCATCCTTGACGATGAAGAGATCGCGGTCAAAAAAGGTGTCGTTGTCTACGTTCCCAGAGGAGTTAAACATAAAGCAGTCGGCAATCTAACAGTACTTACCGTGTGCATTCCACGCGGAGTTCTCGACGACGTACACGAAGTCGAATAATTATGGCAAGAGTGAAGGGCCGCCAATAGAATATTGGCTATAAAATTAAATCCTTCTTTAGTAGAGCAAGAACAAATACATTAGCACCTTGAATCTTCAAATCAGACACTTCAGAATCCTTATTACAATAACATACTGGAAAAATCCTAGTTGAACTTTATGAATACCACTAAACATATCGCCGCCCTCACTCTCTTTGCTCTTATACAATCTGCAGGAGCTAAACCGAAAGCTACACAACCTCAAGATAAGCCGGGTTACGATAAGGCAAAGGATGCCGGAGCTAAGGCACCAGAAGGTGCGGACATCCTATTTAACGGGACTCAGAAATCGATCGATTCCAATTGGGAGATGTGGCCTAAGAAAGACATGAAGATCACTTGGTCATTAGTTAAGAGCCCTACGGATGACCAGAAGGTGTTAATGACAAATGGTGGCAAAAGCTGGGGAACACATGACCTAGTCACGAAGAAGAAATACAAGGACTTCGAAGGGCATGTTGACTTTGTTTTGTGCGGCAAAAGAGAGGACGACTCTCTTGAGGGTTACTCTAATAGTGGTGTTTATCTTCAGAACCGTTACGAGGTTCAGATCGAATCCCCGAAAGGGAATGATACTAAGGATCCATACAACTGGAAGATTGGACCTCATGGTATCGCTGCATTTTGCATGGAGCGTGTTCCAGATACGAACGCTTGGAGACCCAATGGTCAATGGCATTCCTTCCACTTCATCTTCAAGGCTGCACGCTGGGATGGTGACAAAGCCATAGAGCCAGCGAGAGCCACTTTATGGTGGAACGGCATAAAAGTGCACGACAATGTCCAAATAAAAAAGGCTAATGGTGGTATCAGTGTCACTTCAGCGCTTGGTGGCCTTAAACTCCAAGAGCATGGGCAAGATGTTCGATTCCGGAACGTCTGGGTACGAGAAATGAAAAACACTAAGAAGTAGGGGCTTATCCTTTGCTTCCCAAGTGATACAATGCTTATCCCTTGGCATCTAAAAGACGATGAAAAGATCGGCACGACACGTGTATTCCAGATTGGCTGCTATGTATGTAGACGCCACGTGTGAACACACGAGGGACGCGGGTTCGACGATTTATTCTAGGAATAGTAGTTTACTGACGAGGGGGTTCTATCTATTTCGCCTCCAAAAAACAAATGGAACACAGACAAAATACATTGTGATACTATAAACCGCTGCAGGCACGGTCTCTGGCGGAAGAACCTCTCCCTCAACAACTGCAATGATGCTACCGACCGCGATCGCCAACGTGCCATTCTGAACGCCAGACTCAATTGAAATAGTGGTCGCATCACGATCGTCGAGCCGAAGCAGTTTGGCCGAAACTAATCCAAGTACAAGCATCACAACGTTCAACAATATCGCTACCGGCCCCAAAGTTCCTAGGTTACTAGAGAAGACCTCCCAGTTCTTAGCCAATGCGGCAACAATGATTATCACAAAAAGACCCACCGCTGTGCCAGACACGCCTGGCGCAATCTTATCTACTAAAGCAGGAGACTTCGCCGCCAAAGCCATTCCGACCGCCACTGGCACAGCCGTGATCAAGAACATTGTTAAACCCAGCCGGGTC
Source organism: Verrucomicrobiales bacterium (assembly GCA_014239335.1). Taxonomy (GTDB): domain Bacteria; phylum Verrucomicrobiota; class Verrucomicrobiia; order Verrucomicrobiales; family DEV007; genus EC70. The sequence continues at coordinate 5,372 of JAAZZC010000292.1, read as the reverse complement.
ACATCGACTGGTTTCGCGGCTTCACCCATAAAATGGTTAACACTGAAGGCAAGGATCAGTGGAACAGTAAAAATTGACAACAAACTAGTAACTGCCGTGAGAGATATCGACAACGGGGCGTTACCACCAGCGATTTTGGCTAGAATATTACTAGTCACTCCCCCCGGACAAAGCGCAAGTATCATAAGACCCACTGCAAAAACATCAGAAAGCCCGAAAGCATACGCTAAGCCTAAGGCGATAAGTGGCAGAAACACGACCTGATTAAAGAGTCCAGCACCGAAAGCAACCGGAAACTTCAACACGCGAGAGAAGTCGCTCCCCTTCAGTCCAAGACCGAGAGAGAACATGATAAACGCGAGGATAAGCGGAAGGAGAACCTTTACAATCATGTTAAGTGGATCAAATGCTTTATCTGATCAATGCCCAAGCATTTACGAATCTTTTCATTAAAATCTACTCCTAGCTACCCCCTAGGGAAACCAAAAGGGAAAACGAGCATTGCCTAAGCAAGCAATCCTTTCAAAGGCCCAGTACTATCAGCAAATTTTTCCATCCCTGTACCCATTAACTGAGCTTGCGAGAGCCACAAATTAGCGAGTGGTGTTTTTTCAGGACAATTGATGATGCGGCCTGTCTTAATTTTGCCGTTAGCAGAACCTGCAACAATAATTGGAAGCTCATCCATGGTATGATCTTTTCCATCCCCCAATCCTGAACCCAAAGTAATCATGGAGTGATCTAGAAGAGTTGCGTCTCCCTCTTTGATAGCATCCAACTGCTCCAACACTTCAGCAAACAACTCCACATAAAACTTGTCCACTCGAGAAAGACTCTTCTTTACGTCTTCTCTGTCTTGCGAATGAGTAAGTCCATGATGTGATTTGGTGAAATTCAATTCATGGAAACGCTGCGGAGTTCCCCATCTTTCAGGTGCAAGCATCATCGTCGCAACATGCGTGAGGTCTCCTTGAAATGCCAGTACAAGTAATTTACCCATCATGCGTATGTATTCTCCACGTGTCATAGGCTCTTCATCCGGTTCTTTCATGTCCGCTCTTTCATGAATAGCGTAGTACTCTCTTAACTTATCAATCTGTTTTTCAATTTCTCTTACAGATGTAAAGTACTCATCCATCTTATTTTTATCATGACGACTCAGTTTCCTATCAAAGTTAGCTGCATCTTCCAAAATTAAGTCTGTAATATCCTTGTCTGATTTGCCTGTATGAAACAGAGTTTTGTAAACTTGACGAGGGTCTTTCATCGTCGTTGCCACATGCTCGGGGCCGTACCATGAGATATTATCCAAGTAGATTGATTCTCTAAGATCTTTAAAAGTATTACAGTTCAATTCTAAGGATCTGATAGGTGTTCGGTGACTTACCTTATCTGCAATCATATGATCCAATGTCCTATCCATCGGATAAGCTGACTCAAAGTCAGCATTAGGATTGGCCGAAGAAAGGAAACATGAACTGGCCTGATTATGAACATCAACTCCTCTCACATTAACCCGAGACAAGCCCGTGATCATTGTGATTTTTTCACCCACGTTCTTCAACGGGCTTAAAGTTGGCATCGATAAAAAATCTTGATTCCCTTTTTCAGGAAAGAAATGATCTCTCACAAAACCCATCGGAGAATAAAATGAAGCAAAACGAAGTGAGGGCTCTTTTAACTTTTTAGTTTTAGGCTCCTCTGCATTCATCTCTAACCAAGGAAGTGCCAGCACACTACCCCCTGCACCGAATAAGAATTTGCGTCTATCAATATGTTTCATCATTTTCTCTTTTGATTAAATGTTGGGTGAAGCACCGTGTGTCTGATAATGTCTCTTAATTGATAATTATCCTTCTCACTCGCTTTAGTAATTTCATCTGCTGCAATACGGTCTGTCAAGGTCAACTCTCGCCCCAGACTATATGAGAGTAAATGCCTAATGAAAGCATTGGCAAACAGATCCTTTTCAGCGAGAACCGCATCCTTAAAACCAACAACGTCTTTAAAAGCATGTTTTCCAAACAATTTACCACTGGCATCCACCTTTATTCCGGTCCGGTAGTTATCTCTCCAGCGTCCTAGCAAATCAAAATTCTCCAAAGCAAATCCTAAGGGGTCAATTTTTTGATGACAGCCCGCACACTGAGCGTCTTGACTGTGCTGATTTAGCTTTTGCCTTACGGTCAGACCCTGCTCTTTAAGTGTGGAGTCGTCTGCTATTAAGTCGGGAATATCGTCGGGCGGAGGCTCGGGAGGATCATTGAAAATAACTGAGGAAACCCAAGACCCTCGCGTGATGGGCAAGGATCGAAATGGCCCCGATGTCATCACCATCACTGCTCCTGATGTGATCACTCCACCGTATCTTCTATTTTTCAGGGGCGTCCGAGTGAAATTAATATCGCGGAGGTTTACGTTAATGCCATAGGTGGCGGCCCTACCTTGATACCATTCCTCTAATAAATGACTGCGGTAGGTAAAGTCAGAATCGATCAATTCCATAATTGGTCTATTCTCAACGAAAACCGTTTCAAAATTAAGAAGCGGTTCCAACATCATATGCATTCCTCTCTTATAGGATATTTTATCATCGCCACCAAAGTAGTAATCTCGATACGTTTTAAAATCAGGTGATGCGGAAACTACATTGTTAATCTTTAACCATTGAGGCGTAAAACTGTCACAGAAGTTTTTCACTCGTCGATCATTAAGCATTCGATCAACTTGCTCTCCTAGGATCTCTGGATCCTGAAGCTTTCCTTCCCCCGCCAACAGCAATAATTCATCATCAGGTATCGAGCACCACAGAAAAAAGGACAGACGAGTCGCCAAATTAAATGAATCAAAATTCGGCGAGGCTTCACTTGCTTCGTCATGGACCATAATGAATCGCGGGGAAGCCATTGCCCCTGACACAACGCTCTTCATGCTTTCGGTGAAATCGCCACTTTTCTTATAAGTCTTATCAAAATAATGTGTGTAAAGATTCAGAGTTTTTGCGTCAGCTGGAGATCTAAATGCTCTGAGAAGAAATTTCCGAATGCGTTCATGTGCTATTCTTTGGATCGGCTGCTTCAGTTCCGGTTCCTCGTCACCATCCCGCTTCCAGCTCCCAACCATTTCCTCCTTGGCAACGTCTTGGCTTCCATTCGCCATTTCCTCTATCTGTAGCTTACTTAAGCCAGATCGAAATAAACGAACGTCATTAAGATCTCCGTGAAAAGGTTCGTTCTGATGCGAACCGACATTCATCGGATCCGTATTCTGAGTGTAAAGCTTACCCACGATCGCCTTACTACCAACCTGCTCCCCATCCACGTAGAGATTCATTTCCTTACCGTCGAAGGTACCGGCAACGTGATGCCACTTACCGTCAGCAAGGGCATTTGGTTTCACTGGAGCGCCGAATTCCACATAGCGACCTTCGATGCCCGCACCCATCCAAATCCCCCAGATCCCATCGGTCCCACCAATCGCCAACAACTGGCGCCGCCACGAATCCTCACGACGAACAATTGTCTGCCACTTTTCGGTCGTTTTGTCCGGGCGTATCCAGGCACTAAGAGTCAATCCCGTGCTACGCGTCGTGACAGATTTATCTACCGTAATGGAGCCAAATCCCATTTTCGATGGCTTCTTTGATGGATCTTGAAATAAATCATTCCAAGTCCGACAGTTTTCATCAAAATTCTCTGCATTCACAACTGACCGACTAAGCTCCAAGAAGGCCTTCATGAGAGTTGGCGTCATACTTAGATGATCCCCACGATTGTTGAACCCGTTTTCTGCGGGAGGATCTTTAGGAAAGGCCATCACTCCCAGCAACCTATTCTCCAACAACTGCTGCAGACCCATGATTCGATTACCTACTCTTACAACCTTAGGCATCTTGCCCGTTTCCGGTCTGAAATAGTTATTGTGATCTCGAATGATGCGATCATTGATCGAGTAAACCCACGACTTAAGATCAAACAAGTCTCTTACCGCATTGCCATATTCAAAACGGTTCATTCGCCGAAGGCGTAGTGGGACTACACGCTGACGATTTGCCGTGGCATTCTTAAATGCTTTTTCCAGTTCCAATAAGACAAGCTCGCGTTGGGCTCCACTCGGCTGTTTCTCCTCTTCGGGCGGCATCTCATTTTTCGCCAATGCCTCGATCATCTTTTCAATGAGTTCTGGATTCTTCTCGAGGTCACTCCATGTTTTGTAGTCGGTCAACTTGACCTTGCCTTTGGTTTTCTTGGCACCATGACAGTCATAGCAATGTTCTTGAAGAATGGGCCCAATACCCTTGCCAAAGTCATCCAATCTTGCAGAAGGATTTTGAGCTTTGACCGGAGACGAGCATGCCAAAGTTGCAAATAAAATAAACTTGGCAACTGCCAGGAAATTACTATTCTGCTCCAGACCTCCCCGTTGCCTTTCGGACGAGTTTGGAGAAGGAGGAATGTTGTAAATTTCCCTCATTGACCCTATTCGATCAGGGATCGCAAACATAATTCTCTTTAAGGCAAACACGCTCATCAGTCTGGTTTATAATTATATATATAGGCAAGGTCGACCCTTTGCGCAACCATAACACCACTAGCCCTCGGCGCTCAAGCTCAAGCTCAAGCTCAAGCTCAAGCTCACCCCTCACCATCCATGAACACAAGAACAAAAGATAAGGGTACGGGGTTCATGGTTGGGGGCATTAGTCCCCACACTGTTTCCTGCACCGTGATGCGGGAATGAAGTAGAGTTCTTATTTTTTTCGAGTTTGGCTACCGCCTGTCTTCATCATGAGCTTCCCGCTCCCATCCCGTATGGTCAATGCCCAGTCCATTTTGTCTTTGCCGGTAAACTGAAAGAACATCTTTCCGCGAAGATCGTCTCCGAAATCCAATGTCCAATCCATTCGGTCGGTCTTTGGGTCCCAGCGGCCGATCGAGTCTCCGCGCGGGAATTCGTTCTGGTTGCCAAAAAACCACGAACGATAAACCTTGGCTTCCAAATCATAAGTAATAAGCGAGCGGCCTTTCGTATCGTCTGCGTTGGTTACGTCAATCTGGATAAACTTTTTGTCCAGAATCCATTTAATCGTCTCCTCTCCAGTGGTGGTTCGCTCCTCCGGCGTCCATGCGGCCTTTTTTTGATATGTTGTATTCGCCCAAGTTCCGATCCGTCGGTTCAGAGGCTCCAGCGGATCTCCATCGGCTTGAACTGAGGTGAGGGTAGCAAGAGCGACAAGTGTCACGAGGATGTTCTTCATATCTCCTCATCTTTACCACCCCAACCGTACGGAGCAAAGCCAAAACACCACCACTCCCCAAGAAGCAGGGGCAGTGATATGGCGAGCAGGAATAAGGGTACGGGGTTCATGGGCT
>JAAZZC010000283.1 GCA_014239335.1 Verrucomicrobiales bacterium | reverse complement strand
TAGTAAGTGTCCGCTAAATGCTGCTATCAGGGACAGGACAGATCATGGTGACTTCACTGTTGAGAAAGTTTTCTTTGAAACATTGCCAGGTTATTACCTGACCGGAACATTGTACCGCCCCAAGGATTCGAACAAAAAACGACCAGGTATCCTTTGTCCTCATGGGCACTGGAAAGATGCACGCTTTTATGATGCAGGTGAAGCAAAGGCAAAGCAACAGATTGATGAGGGAGCAGAATCAAATATTGAAAGTGCTCGTAATCCATACCAGGCACGATGCGTTGGACTTGCCCGGCTCGGATGCACTGTTTTTCAATATGACATGATTGGCAATTCCGATAATCATCAGATCTCTTATGAGATTGCTCATAAATTTGCAAAGCAGAGGCCGGCAATGATTTCAGAAAAGGAATGGGGGCTATATAGTCCTCAAGCCGAGTCTCACCTTCAGAGCATCATGATGTTACAGACATGGAATTCGATTCGCGCTATAGATTTTATGCAGGAGCTTGAGGACGTTGATCCGGACCGTATAGCCGTGACTGGAGCGAGCGGAGGAGGAACACAGACTTTCATGGTTTCGGCTCTTGATCCGAGAGTCAAAGTTTCAATGCCGGCTGTTATGGTGTCGACTGCCATGCAGGGAGGATGCACTTGTGAGAATTCTACCCTTCTTCGTGTCAATGAAGGGAACATTGCGTTTGCTGCCTTATTTGCCCCTAAGCCACTGGGTCTGACTACGGCCGATGACTGGACCAAAGAAATGGCCACTAAAGGTTTTCCTGAGTTGAAGAAAACGTATCAAGCTCTAGGTGCTCCTCAGAATACTATGCTTCATAACCGCATTGAATTTGGACACAATTATAATCTGCCTTCACGGCAAGCTATGTATGGCTGGTTCAATAAGCATTTAGGCATTGGATCCAAGAAGCCGGGAAATGAAAGACCCCATACTAGACTCAGCAAAGAAAAGCTGAGTGTATGGGACAAAAAACATCCGATGCCTCGCGGAGGAGATGAATTTGAAGTCAAATTATTGCAATCAATTACTAAAGACATTCAAAAGAAAGTCGAATCTGATCCAAAGATCGCGCGCATGGGATGGGATGCTATTCTGGATTCGGATCTAGAGAGGTGCGTCGATGTTGAATGGGACCTCGTTGTTAAAAATCAACGAGCAGGGTATTTGGAAATGGCTGGGATCATCAAGAACGCAACTTGTGGGGAACAGGTTCCGGCAATCTTTCTTTATCCTGATTCTGACTGGAACAAGAGAGCCGTGATCTGGTTAAGCCGTTCAGGAAAGGATGGCCTTTATGAAGGTAATGAACTTAAAAAAGAGGTTAAGAAATTAATTCTCGATGGTAGTGCAGTTTGCGGCATAGATCTTTTCATGCAGGGCGAGTTCCTTAAGGACGGGAAAGAGCCTAAGGCTACAAGGCGAGTCAAAAACAATCGGGAAGCTGCTGCTTACACTTTTGGTTATAATAGTACGCTCTTCGTTCATCGGGTCCGCGACATTCTAACAACAATTAAAATGATTCAGTCTGATAAGCATGGTACTAGAAAAATTGATTTGGTTGGGATGCGAGAGGCAGGACATTGGGCAGCAGCGGCCAATTATGCCGCTCGTGGTGCAATCGATCGAACCGTGATAGAGACTGGCGGATTTAAATTTATAAGGGTTAGAAGTATTCGTGATCCGGACTTCCTTCCTGGATCATCAAGATATGGAGGCATAGAAGCTCTGATAAATTATGCCAAGACCAAGCCTTGGGTAGTCGATTCGAAGGGCCTTCCTGATTGGATCAGGCCATAGAATTCTATTGATCAGGAAGAGAAAATGACTGGCCCCTCACTTCTGAGAGAGCGGATCTTCTCAATACAGGAAATAATGATTTGAGATGATTCTTCCATTTCCTGTTCAGTGTTCATTGAAGAGACGGATAAACGGACACTTGATAATGCGCGCTCATCAGTATGTCCCATCGCTTTCATGATCCTTGATGGTTCCCTAGTTCCTGTGCTGCAAGCAGAACCGCTTGCGATGCAAAGTCCTTTATCGTTTGCCAGAATTAACAGGTCACCGGCATCAACGTTGTCAAAGCTTAGATGAGAAGTATTGGGTAAACGGAAATGGGAAGAACCATTGCGGTGAGTTCCTTTGATATTGTTTATGAGACTTTGTTCTAAAGCATCACGTAGGCTGCTTAGTTTGTCTTGTCCCTGATTATTTAATCGTTCAGTGGCAAGTTCGGATGCCTTTCCTAATGCTACGATTTGTGCAACGGCTTCGGTTCCGGCTCTTTTCCCATTTTCCTGACCTCCTCCTATCAATAATGGCTTGTAGGGTGCTCCATTGCGCACATAAAGGGCGCCTACTCCTTTCGGTGCATGGAACTTATGGCCTGATATCGAAAGGAAATCGATATTACCCGAGCTCAAATCGATAGGAATTTTTCCTGCAGCATTCACCGCGTCAGTATGAAAGAGAGCTCCTGATTCCCGAGTGATTAATGAAGCTTCTTGGATCGGCTGACAAACACCCGTTTCATTATTTGCCCACATGATAGTTACTAGTGCAGTGTCTGGCCTGATTGCGGCTTTGAGGTCTTCCAGACTTATAATTCCTTCCTTAGTGACGGGCAATTCAGTAACCTCTAGGTCTGGCAGAACAGCCTTTGCAAATGCAATGACAGCAGAATGCTCTATTGAAGTTGTAACAATGTGCCGTTTTTCCGGCATTGCCGTAATAGCTGAAAAGATTGCAGTGTTGTCGGACTCTGTTCCGCATGAAGTAAAAACGATTTCCTCAGGATCTGAATTCAAAAATTCAGCAACTTGATTACGTGCACCTGCTAAAGCTTTATTGCTTCTTCTACCAAGATCATATCCTGTTGAAGGATTTCCATATTCATCGCTCAGGAAAGGACTCATGGCTTTTGCAACTTCCGAATGCACTCGGGTCGTTGCATTGTTATCTAGATAAATCACAGGGTTCTTTTTAAGTAAGAGATTTTATTTGGTACGGGGTATGTTATTATTGATCACTTGGTTCGAACGCTAAGTTTCCTTCATTCAGAATAGATAAGGCCTCTCCGGCTAGGAACAATGAACCAACGATCAGAACGTGTCTATTTGAAGCCTCAGCTTTTTTGATGGCGTTTTGAACCGATTCTTCATATTCATTTCTTATATGACTAGGAATGAGTTGAGCAATGTCTTCTGGCTCAGCTAACTTTCGGGGTGTATTGGGTTGTGTGCATATGAAATTTTCTGCTATTTGCGAAATTACATTAATTAATGAAGTGAGGTCTTTATTTGCTGCCGCTGCGAAAATAATGACTGGTTTACTATCTCCATACACTTCTTCCCAAGTTTCAACTAGGGCCCTTGCCCCCTCGATATTGTGGGCGCCATCAATTACGATGTCTTTTCCTCTCTTCTGTGGGAATTGGTCGAACCTTCCCCTCCATTTTGTTTGTGTCAATCCTTGCATATAAGAATCGTGATTGATTTGAAAGGGGCAATTCTCAAGGGCAGCAACTGCAAGAGCCGCATTTTGACGTTGATGCTTGCCTCGAAGAGAAATGTTCTCCTGGTCACAGGAACCTTCAACGTAGTGGACGCTCGTTCCCAATTCTTTGGCTCTTGAATCAAGAACTGCTTGCGCATCATTATGCTGAGGGGCTGAGATTACTGGGACCCCCTCCTTCATGATGCCAGCTTTTTCTTTAGCAATCTCAGATATACTTTCACCTAGTATATGCTGATGATCAAGACTGATAGGAGTGATCACACAGACAGAAGGTAAGATCGAGTTTGTTGAATCGAGTCTTCCTCCAAGACCCACTTCAACTACGGCCACATCCATTTTTTTCTCTGTGAACAATTTAAATGCTAAGGCTGTAGTAATTTCAAAGAAGGTGGGAACCTCTTCCCATTCACTTACAAGCTCTTGGAGGTGGGTCAAACCTTCTGCAATTTCAATTTCGTTGGCTGGCCTACCATCTAACGAAATACGTTCGCGGAAAGAAATAAGATGAGGCGAAGTAAAGAGGCCCGTCCTATGGCCGGAAGCCCTGAGTATCGAGTCCATGAAGGCACAGGTTGATCCTTTTCCGTTCGTTCCAGCCACATGAATAATAGGCATTTGTGGGTCCGGGACCTTCAATTCATTAAGAAGCCTAATTATACTGGTTAGTCCCAGTTTAATTCCTGATTCCTGTCGGCTATAGAGCCATCGGATGGATTCCGTATAGTCCATGACAAAGTTCCTAGACCAATAAAATAAAGATCGATTATGTGAGTAAGTAACCCAGGATACTTGCGAGTTTTTCACGTAACTCGCGTCGTTCCACAATGATGTCTACGAGACCATGTTCGTGCATGAATTCTGCTGTTTGAAAACCATCAGGAAGGTCCTGGTGAGTGGTTTCCTTTATGACTCTAGGGCCCGCGAATCCAATCATACAGCCAGGTTCTGCTAAAATTATATCTCCGAGTGTGGCAAAACTCGCAGTCACCCCTCCTGTAGTGGGATGCGTCAGAACGGAGATGAAGGGTAGTCCTGCCCGGTCTAGAAGAGCCAATGCTCCGCTCGTCTTGGCCATTTGCATTAGGCTGAGAATACCTTCATGCATTCGCGCCCCACCTGACGCCGATACAATAATGATTGCGGATTTTTCTTCGATTGCCAATTCGATGGCACGGGTAATTTTTTCGCCGACCACTGAACCCATACTGGCACCGAGGAACCGAAAGTCCATTACTCCTAAAACTACGGGATGGCCAATGATTTTGGCTCTTCCTGTGACAATCGCCTCCGGCAGGCCAGTTATTTTTTGGTACTTTGCAAGCTTGTCCTTATAGCCCTTGAATTCGAGAGCATCTACACTCTTTATCTTCTTTTCGGTTTCTTCAAAGGTTCCAGGATCTGTAATGGATTCTATCCTTTCTTGAGAATTGAGGGTGAAATGAAAATTACATTGAGGACAGACTCTTAAATTTTTCTTTAGCTCCAATTCATGAATGACTTCGCCGCAACCAGAGCATTTTTGCCATAGCCCTTCAGGCATGTCGCGTTTCTTTTCGCCACTGCCTCTGAAAGCGGGTTTATTGAAAATGGGCATCTTTATACAATACTATTTCAGGATTCAGAATCTAACTTACCAAGGCACAGAGGACAACCCCATTCAGTGTACGTTTAATTAGTTGGTAATTTCTTATTCTGGGTCAATTGAACCTTATTTTTACGGATTCCAAGCCAAATACTTGCAAGAGCACCTGTAAGGAAAACTCCACAAAAAGGGATCATCCCTTCTTTCAAGTCAGAACCAATGTAGGGAAGTATAAGGTCTTGGCCGTATTTTTTGGGCGCTAAGGAGTGGTAATCATAAGCTTTTACACAGAATACCCAGCCAGCGTGTAAGCCCATGCATAACCATAAAGAGGATGTCCTTATACGCGCCCATCCCAAAACGAGTCCTACCGCGAAAAGGGTTGCGAATCCTTTTGCAATGAAGACCGGATTATCGAATTGAGCGAAGATCTGGCCAACGGTCCAGAACCCTGTCCCAAAGTA
>JAAZZC010000189.1 GCA_014239335.1 Verrucomicrobiales bacterium | reverse complement strand
GTTGGACGCAGAGACCCGAGAGAAGTTACTGGGCAGAGCTGAAGTGAAACAAATATTTAAGATTAAGCGTGGTAGAGTTGGAGGATGCATCGTTAACGAGGGTCAGATTAGTCGCAAGGCTCGTGCTCGAGTTATTAGACAGGGGCAAGCAGTATATGATGGGGGCTTTCAGACATTAAGAAGATTTCAAGATGAGGCAGACACTGTTAAGACTGGCCTTGAATGTGGTATTCGTCTTGGGAATTATCTAGAGTATGAAGTTGGTGACATAATTGAATGTTACGAATTAGAGAAGGTCGAACAGACACTCTAAAGTAAAGCGGGAGCTTTAGGTAATTGTATAATTAACACGGAATCTCTTATAGTTTATAACAACTAGTTTTCAAAAATAAGGTTATGAGTCAGCGTATATTACGCGTTCGTGAATTGTTAAAGCGGGAAATCGGATCTTTAATCTCTCAGGATTATGGTTTCAATGCTCTGGTCACAGTGAATGATGTTGATGTAACTCCAGATTTACGTAATGGGCATGTATTCATTGGGGTGATTGGATCAGATCAAGAAAAAGTTAATGTCGTTAAGACCTTGAATAAGGAGCGGGGCATGATTCAGAAGAAAATATCAAAAAGGGTGGTTATGAAGTTCACCCCCAAACTGCATTTTAAATCGGATGAATCAATAGAAAGAGGAGTGAGAACTTTAAATATAATAGATAGCTTGGACCCTATAAATTACGAGGAATCAGATGAATCTTCAAATGCTAACGTTGAAGACTAATTAGAAATCTTTGCTACAAATGTTTAATCATAATAATTCTTCCCTTGCTGAGATAGGAGCGCTGATTCGCGATTCAAAAAGAGTTGTTATTATTTCTCATGTGAGGCCTGATGGAGATGCTGTTGGTTCTCAAATAGCTCTTGGTTCAAGTCTTCAGGAGTTAGGGAAGGAAGTGATTTTAATTAATGAGAATGGGTGCCCTTCAAACCTAAAGTTTTTAGTGGGCTCGGACAAAGTTTTATTGCCGCCAGAGATCCATATAGATGCCGATTTATGTATTGCTCTTGATACAGCAAATCATGAAAGACTCGGGGCCAGTTGTATCGAAGCGGTAAAACTTGTGAAGCTGGTTATTAATATAGATCACCATATAACCAATGAAGGGTATGGAGATTTTGTTTATGTGGATCCAGACTCACCGGCTACAGCGCAAATAATATATGAATTGATTTTAAATGAAGGCTTTCCTTTTCCGGCTGCTTCTCGCGATAGCTTATTTGTAGGAATTTCAACCGATACTGGTTCCTTTAGATATCCTGCAACAACCGCTCGAACCTATGAAGTGGGTGCTGATTTGTTACGAATGGGTGCTGATGCTGGAGCTTTATCATCTGCTATTTATGAGAGCTACCCATATAGAAGAATTGAGCTCCTTAAGAAGCTTCTTGGAAATTTAAAGATGACGGTTGATGATCAAGTTGCTTCCTGGTGTCTTGATTTACAGACCAAAGAAGAGCTTTCAATAAAACCCGAAGATAGTGAAAATTTGTCAGATTTAATTAGAGGGATTGATAGCGTTCGAGTTGCTGTTTTTTTTGAAGAACTTAAAGATTGTAGTGTGCGGGTCAGTATGCGCTCTAAAGATGTTAACTTGGCCGATGTTAGTAAGATATGTGCTCATTTTGGTGGTGGCGGGCATCCTCTTGCGTCGGGCGCCAGAGTGAATGGTAAGTTATATGAAGTTGAAGAGAAGGTTTTAAACAAAATTTGTAACACAATAACTTGAACAATGGACAACGTAGACGGAGTTCTTTTAGTCGATAAAGATCCGGACATGACATCACATGATGTTGTATCTGTGGCTCGTCGGACGCTCAAACAAAAAAAGATTGGCCATTGTGGTACTCTTGACCCAATGGCGACAGGCCTTCTCATTCTTACGCTTGGCCGTGGTACTAAAATACAGGACTTATTAATGGCAGAGGACAAAGAATATGTGGGGTCAGTAAAGCTTGGTGAGGTGACGTCGACTCAAGACAAAGAAGGTGATTTAATTGAGAAGAATGAAGTGCAAAACTTTACTGAGGATGAAATTGATTCAGTTCTAAGTGAATTTACTGGTGACTTTTATCAAACTCCACCAATGGTTAGTGCTATCAAAAAGGATGGAATCCCTCTATATAAATTAGCAAGACAGGGAAAAGAGGTTAAAAGGGACCCAAGACTTGTCCATATTTATGATTATGAATTGCGTGATATTAAATTACCCGAATTTGATTTTAGAGTAGTGTGTAGTAAGGGGTTCTATGTTCGAACTTATGCCCATGAAATAGGGGCGAAGCTAGGTTGCGGTGCTCATTTGAGTTCATTGCGGAGGACGAAGTCCGGGAAATTCGTAGCTGATGGGGCGATTACTTTTGATGATCTCAAGAATGGCACGCGTGAGAGTGTTGCTGAAAGGGCTCTGAGTCTGGCTGATGTGTCAAGGTTACGTGGAGTTTAAATTCATGGTGTTGGCATGCTCAGATTAAATTCTTTTTCAGAGCTCAATAAAATTGAAAATCCGGTCAATTTAGCGATTGGTTTTTTCGACGGGGTGCATGTGGGGCATCAGGCAGTAATAAATAATATTATTTGCCCCGATGAAAACTCAAGTGTTGTCCTCACGTTTGATCCGCATCCTTTAAGTGTTTTGTCTCCTAGTCAATCACCTCCAATCATTACGGCTTTGGGCCATAAGCAAAGTCTTATTGAAGAATTGGGTGTTGAGTATTTACTGGTTATTGAGTTTGATGAAAATAGAGTTAATCAGAGAGCAGAAGAATTTGTGGGCGAGATTGTTAATTCATGCAAACTGAAATCCGTTTCTGTTGGGAATGAGTTTAAATTTGGATATGAACGCAAGGGTGATGTTAGCTTGTTAACTGAATTGGGAAAGGATTTAGGATTTAAAGTAAATGGGATTGATAGGGTATGTGATGAGGGGGGAGATGTGATTAGTAGTACGCGTGTCAGGGAAGCTCTAAAGAGCGGTAATCTAAAAGATGCAAAGAGTTTACTTGGTAGAGAGTTCTCCATTTTAGGGCCAGTGACAAAAGGAAATGAGATCGGTCGGAAAATGAGCTTTCCTACTGCAAATATAGATATTATTGAGTCTTTACCTATTCCCCATGGGGTCTATGCAGTATTAGCGGATCTTGGGGGTGAGAGTTTTCAAGGAGTTTCGAACTTAGGGGTCAGGCCAACTTTCACAGACTCTAATGATTTCAAGCCGAAACTTGAAGTCCATTTGTTTAATTTTGATCGTATGATTTATGGAGAAAATATTGAGGTTTCTTTTGTGAGTTATCTTCGTGAAGAAAAAAAGTTTAATAGTGTTGATGAGTTAAAAACTCAAATCAGCGTTGATGCTATCGAGGCCAAGAGGATTTTTTCTTAAAGTATCAAGGTTTTATCTTTAGCTCATAAGTGGATTATTTAAGTTCCATCATGACGGGACAATGATCGGATCCCATTATCTGACTAAATATGGTTGATGATTGTAACTGCTTTCTTAGTGGTGTTGATATGCACCAATAGTCAATGCGCCATCCTACATTTCGTTCTCTGGATTTTGCGCGATAGCTCCACCAAGAATAATGACCACCGCCTTTTTCGAATTCCCGAAAAGTATCAATGAAATTGGCTTTAATTAATCTGTCGAATCCTTCACGCTCTTCATTTGTAAATCCTGGACTTTTGGTATTTGCATTGGGACGAGCCAGATCGATTTCAGAGTGGGCTACGTTTAGATCTCCGCAAAGGATGACTGGTTTTTTTTCTGCTAGGCTCTTTAAATGTTTAAGAAAATCCTGGTCCCAGGACTGTCGATATTCTAATCTTCGTAGTTCGTTTTGAGAGTTTGGGGTATAAACATTTACTAGGTAAAAGTCATCGAATTTGAGTGTAATTAATCTTCCTTCTGTATCATGTTTTTTGGTGCCGATACCATAGAACACATCTTGAGGTTCAATTTTACTAAAAATAGCAGTTCCTGAATAACCTGGTTTTTCTGCCGAGTTCCAGTATGAATGGTGTTTATTATTCCAATTTAAGTCAACTTGTTCGGGTCTGGCTTTGGTTTCTTGAATACAAAAGAAATCAGCGTCTATATCATCAAAAAAGTGGCAAAAACCCTTTTTTATAGCGGCGCGAATACCATTTACGTTCCAGGATATAAATTTCATATTTAGTTAATTATAGGCGTTTTAGCACATTATAACTTGAAATAAAACGACAATTGAGTAAACAAATCCCCCCCCCTTGGACGCTGTGTTATTCGTTAACTTTTCGGATAATTATGAAAGTCCAGCAATCTAATAGTTAAAAAGTATGATATCAGTAAAAAATCTCTCAAAAAGTTTTGGGAAGAAATTGGCAGTGGATGATATTTCTTTTGAAGTAAAGAAAGGAGAAGTGTTGGGTTTTCTTGGGCCGAATGGTGCCGGTAAGTCAACTACTATGCGAATGGTAACTGGCTACCTACCTCCTACTTCAGGTGAAGTGATCATTGACGGCATTAATGTTGCGGAGAACTCAATAGCGGCTAAACAAAAGATTGGCTATTTGCCGGAATCGGCCCCGTTATACTCCGATATGACGGTATCTTCTTTTTTGAGTTTCATTGCGGAATTGAGAGGGAAGGGCAAGTCAGACGTCGAAGCTGTTATTGATATTTGTTTTCTTGGTCCAGTTAAACAGCAAAGCATTGATACTTTGTCAAAGGGGTACCGGCATCGTACATGCCTGGCGCAGTCAATACTTCATGATCCTGAAATTCTTGTATTGGATGAGCCGACGGATGGTCTTGATCCTAATCAAAAGAAAGAAGTCAGAAATTTGATTAAGCGCATGGGCGAAGATAAAGCCATTATATTTTCAACGCATATTCTTGAGGAAGTTGAGGAGGCTTGTACAAGGGCAATAATAATTGATCAAGGCAGAGTGGTTGCTGACGGAACTCCTGATGAGTTAAAAGGGAAGGCTACTGGCGCCGGAGCGCACACAATCAAGATTAGCGGCATGGCCGGTTCCGGCATTAGATCTGAGCTTTCTTCAATTAGTGGCGTTGAAGCGGTTCGTGAATTTGCTTCTAGTGAAAGTTGCTTTTCAGGGCAAGTCATTCCTACAAAGAAGGTAAACTCAAATGCTGAGAGCATATTCAATCTTTGTAAGGAGAAGGGGCTATTATTAGAAGAACTTAGAGTTGAAGAAGGTAGACTAGATGATGTTTTTCGTGAAATCACTAAAACGGATACCGAAATTTCAGAAAGAAAAGTTAAGGAAGATGAGCCAAGGGAAGTAGTTCAAAGCTAATTAACCGTTATTAAAAAAACAACTAAGTTCATAATTTATGAGTGCTCTTAAAAATATTTGGATTATTTATAATAGGGAATTAAAAGCGCAGTTTAATTCAATGTTGGCATATGTCTTCATTGTGATTTTCGTTCTTTTGTCAATGTCGTTAACTTTTTTGTTGGATGATTTTTTTGCTCCTAATGCGCAGGACGCTTCCCTTGAATTTTCTTTTTTTCGTTGGCCTATGTGGTTGCTAATGTTCCTTGCTCCGGCTGTGGGAATGCGTCTTTGGTCAGAAGAACAAAGGGCCGGAACTATTGAGCTTCTTCTAACGATGCCTTTAGCTGTTTGGCATGCGATTGTGGGGAAATACTTGGCTGCATTATCGGTTATTACTATTGCAATACTCTTTACTTTTCCGATAGTCATCACTGTCGCTTATCTTGGAGATCCTGATAACGGTACCATTTGGGGCGGATATTTAGCGTGTATTTTTTATGGAGGTGGAGCATTGGCAATTACTTGTGCGGTGAGTGCTCTTACAAGAAGTTCAGTGGCTTGCTTAATAATTGCGCTTTCGCTTTGTTTCGGTCAATTGCTGATAGCTATCCCGCCTGTTTTAGAGTATGCAGCAGATAATTGGGGAGGAGCTGTTGCTGATATTTTGGGGTCGCTAGGGACTTGGGCCCATTATACTGAAATGAAACGAGGTGTTGTTTCGTTTTCTAACGTTGTCTTTTATTTGTCAATGATAGGCTTTTGTCTATTCCTGACGAGTGTTGTAATTAAATCAAAACGCTCCTAACCACTTATTAAGTTTAGTATGTCATCTACAAAAGAAATTATTAAGAATAAGAGCGCTCAGGTCTGGCTGTTTTCAGCGATCGGGGTTTCTCTTGTTTTCGGAATTGTTTTAGCACTTAATTTGATAGTGTCGACTAGTGTCCCTTTTAAGATTGATTTGACCGAGGATAAAATCCATACACTCTCACAAGGAACCAAAGATGTGCTTGAAGGTTTAGATGCTCCTGTGACAATGTCATTTTTTGTTTCTAAGGATAAAGACAATATGCGGCCGGAGCTCATACCCTTTGCTAAGAGGGTTGATTCTTTATTGAAAGAATATGAAAGAGGATCTAGTGGAGGCTTTATTGAAATAGAACGCGTTGATCCTTCTCCTGAGTCAGAGGAGGAGGATAGGGCTAAGCTAAATAATCTGCAGGGTATTCCGGGTCGTTTAAATGAGCCGGCATATTTAGGCCTTACCATTACTTGCCTAGATCGGAAATCTTCGATTCCATTCATTGATCCAAATAGAGAGCCAATGTTGGAATATGATATTTCAAGAGCGATAGTTGAAGTGACGCGTGAAGAAGCTCCGAAAGTAGGTTTAATGTCTGCTCTTCCAGTTCAAGGTGGACCAGCAACGCCGTTTGCCCAGCCTGCGCAAGGCCAACAGAATAGGCCATGGCAATTTTACACTCAACTAAAGAGAGATTATGATCCAGATCCGACTGACTTTGGAAGTAACCTAATCGATCTCGGTATGGATATTGAAGAGGTTCCAGGAGATGTTAAAGTCGTTCTCCTTGTTCACCCAGCTGGAATTTCAGAGAACACTCAATTTGCGCTTGATCAGTTTTTGTTGAGAGGTGGCAATATCGTTGCTTTTCTTGATTCTTACAGTGTTGTGGCGGCACAATCGCAACCGCAGAGGCAGCAGTTTGGAGGCGCGCCTCAGGCACCAGGTATTCCTACATCTTCTAATTTAGAAAAATTGCTTAATGCATGGGGGGTTAATTTCGAGGCCAATCAGGTCTTGGCTGATAGAACATATGAAACTGCTCAAACTCAGTCTTCAAATAACCCAGCTATCCTTACAATTACACGGGAGGCTATCAATAAAGATGACACATTAACGACATCAATAAGAGATCTTTTGATGTATTTCTCAGGTGTTTTTTATGTTAGTGAGAAGGAAGGGATCAAAGTTGAAACATTGATTGAGTCGAGCGCAAAGTCACAACTAGTGGTTCCGCAGAGTGTCCAGTTTAATCCGGATCAAGTTACTCAAAACTTTAAAGCTTCAGGTGAAAAGTACCCATTAGCATTGAGGTTGAGCGGAAATTTTGTAACAGCATTTCCTGAAGGTAAGCCAAAATTGGAAGAAGAGGAAGAAGAGGAAGAAGGGAAGGATGAGGAGAAGGATGAGGAGAAGGATGAGGAGAAGGATGAGGAGAAGGATGAGGAGAAGGATGAGGAGAAGGATGTGGAAGAGGAGAATTCATTGAAGGAATC
>JAAZZC010000188.1 GCA_014239335.1 Verrucomicrobiales bacterium | reverse complement strand
GCTAGGATCTGTCCCATCAGCGACTCCTTCATCTTTACCGGTCACCTTCTCCACCTTGCCAATAATTATGCGCTGATAGAGAGAATCATAATCAAGGTAACGGACAATGAATTCAGAACGGCTCCATGGGTTCTGTTCCTCAATCATGTCATTGTCTTCGGGTGTAAATAGCACAGCACATTCAATGTCCAGATCTTCAATCTTAAAAATACCGGTCTGGCCCCCATTATAGATAGAGTTATCTTGTTTTCCAAAGGTGCGAGAATGGGAAATGAATTCAAGACTTAAGGGAAATGTCACCTCCTTGAACGGGGCAAGTAACGTCGTCACTTCAGAGCTCAATAATCTCTTATCATTGATTTCCTCTAACGACTTTATGAGCTCATCTTTCCCCAACATCACTAACAAAATAATATTTATTAATTCAATGAACCGTAGCTCATCGAAGGAAAAGAGTCCGTTATAAAATACCCCTTATTTTATAAAAATAGAAACAACTTCTTAATTCTCCACTGAAAATCTATAAAACCGATTCCCTTCGGACAGGATTATTTTTCTGGTAAAAACATCTCCTACCGGATCCCAGTTAATCAGATCCTCACTCTCTTCCAAACGCAAAGTGAGAGTCAATTCTCCGGTCACTGGATCTGCTTCAATCATGACCGAGTTGACACGGCCTCCTTGAGTCTGATCTGGATCAGCACCATTTAAGAGCTCTTCAATTTTTTCTTCAAGGACACTAATTTTTGTTTCGGCTACTGACCAGGGAACGATCCTTTCTCCACCGGCAACATATCCATTAATGTATTCATAACCGTCAGGAAGAATAATGCCGTCAAGGATCGCGTCCTTAAATTCAACACTGTCAAGGCCAGTCGATCCGGTCAGATTTACATTAGTGAGATTGCCCTTGGTGAAATTTACTTCTTCCAGATTAGTTCCTGAAAGGTCAGCGCCAGTAAAATCAACTTCAGTAAAGTTAGCTTCATTCAGGTCCGCTGTAGGACCTACTAGATAACTCTTAATAATTGTCCAGTTCTCAGGAAGCGCTAAAGGCTCTCCTTTAACCGATCCTGAGCTGATACCAGTCAGATCGACTTCAGAAAGGTCCATGTCTTTAAGATCAATACCCTCAAGATCAGCTCCGGGTCCTATCAGATAACCATTATTAATTACCCAATTCTCGGGCAAAGCTAAAGGCTCTCCTTTTACATTTCCTGACTGAACTCTATTCATTTTCGCATCAGAAAGATCCAACCCTTCAAGGTCAGCACCAGACAAGTCGGCACCCTCGATGACCGCCGTCGGCCCCATTAAATAACCGTTCACTATTTTCCAACCTTCGGGGAGAACCGCCGGACTTCCCGAAACATCGCCCGAAGTAATCCCGAAAAGTTCTATCTCAGAAAAGACTGCTCCGGAAAGATCCGTCTCACTAAGAATTGCCCCGGTAAGATCAGCACCAGTAAAATTCGCTTCCTCTAAATCGGCCGATGAAAAATCCACACCCGCAAGGTCCTTGCCTGAAAAATCAGCCTGTTCAAGTTTCGCTGATGGACCCACCAAATATCCATTCACTATGATCCAATCATCTGGGAGCGCTCCAGGCAGCCCTGTGATTCCTCCTGAACGCACCCCTGAAATTTTAGCATCACTCAAATCAATGTCAGTGAGGTCTGCCTCAGCAAGATTAGCCCCTGGTCCGATAAGATAGCCGTTAGACAAGATCCAGTCCTTAGGAAGACTAGCAGGAACACCCTCTACTTCTCCTGAATTGACACGGTTAAGATCCGCTTCATCTAATCGAACACCTGACAATTTTACTCCTGAAAGATCAGCCCCACTCAGGTCCGCTTCCCTAAGATCTGCAGGGTTCAACCCAATAAGCACGTCAGCCTGACCATAATTATTTCTTCCCCAACCGGTCATAATCCCATCGTCTTTTAGTGCAATGTTGTGAACTGTCCCGGCAGCGATTGCAACTACACCAGAAAGCCCTTCAGGAACCTTTGCCTGATCATAATTATCTCTTCCCCAAGCCACTACTGTTCCATCCTCTTTGAGCGCAAGATTGTGAAATCCTCCCGCATCAATGGCACTGACTCCACTCAGTTCCTCTAAGACCTTTCCTTGACCATACGAATCATCACCCCAAGCAACAACTTCTCCATCACTCTTAAGAGCCAAAGAATGATAGTAACCTGCAGAAATGGTAACAACATCAGCTAAACCTTCCGGAACGCTGCTCTGACCGTAATCGTTTCTTCCCCATGCAACTACTGTGCCGTCTTCTTTGAGCGCGAGGCTGTGCTCTCTACCCGCAGCGATCGATTTAATTTCACTTAAACCCTCAGGTACACTTATCTGCCCATAATTATCTCTTCCAATGCCAATGACTTTACCATCTTCTCTCAGAATCAGCGTGTGAGCATGACCCGCCGCAACTTCATTGGCCGGACCCAAGTCGTCAGGTAATGTTATTTGCCCATAATTGTTCCTCCCCCACACAGCAACAGACCCACCTTCAGTTACCGCTACTGAATGATAATAGCCTCCATCAATGGAGGTGATCCCTTTCAATTCAGAATCAATACTAGCTTGTCCATAATTGTTCCAACCCCAGGCAAGACAATTTCCCTCCTCCATGAGAACCATGTTGTGATAGTACCCGGAAACTAAAGAGACTGGAGGGGCACCACTCAAATCAACTCCTGGTCCTATAAAATAACCATTAACTGTCCCGGTCCCATCTGGGCCAATCTCAGCTCTGATCGGGTTGGAACAGATTAAAACAAATAAAAATAACAGTTTATACCTCATTGATACCGATTGTAGAATAAGGACTATGATAAGAAGATTATGAATGGATAGTTAATATTTTATTATTGATCAGAAAAAGACACAGGAAAATTTTGCCATATTAAATCTAGTGGTTCTTTATCACTTACTTTACCTGACTGAGACTTTTTACCTGACTGAGACTTTTCGGCATTCACTTCTCCTCCATCATCTTTTAGGTTCCAACCTGCCCCGTAAATGCGGTATCTGCCTTCACTTTCATGCACATAATGATAGGACTCACCAGTGAAGACATCATGGGGAAGCTCTATTCCAAGCTCAGTAAGACTCTCTGGGTACTTTCCTTTTTTGAGATAATAAACCTCCAAAGCACAGGCGATACGTGCCTGATCAACTGAATTCTGCATTTCACCGATCTTTTTAGCTGCTGGTACCGGATTTGAAAAAAATAAACTAATTAAAAAATTATAAGGATGCAGTTTATCGAAGTCCTCCTCCTCAAAGTGCCGGCCAAATTTTCTGGCTTCATCCGGAATAATGCGTCTCGATTTTAAATCAACTATCCCTTCAAAATATTTCAAATACAGCTCATTGGTACGTGCCTGACTACCATTAATGAAAGCCGATGGTGATATGTAAAACCATTTCAAAGGTTTTAACCTAAAACCCCCATTGCCGACCAAAGCTATAGGAACCCCAAAAGAAGCAAGGGATGCAGTGAAATTATCAGGTCTATGATCTAATAATCCTCCCAAATAATGGTGGATTTGATTCAATAATTGACGCTCAAAGCGCATCGCACTCTCCATACCTTCCAAATAATTTATACCCCCAAGAATATCTTGCAGAGAATCTAACTGGTCTGGGCTCCAACTCTTCTTTGCTAAACCTTCCCATAAAGGAACAAGAGCTAATTTCATTAAAGCGATACGGTACAATTGAGAAAATAAACCAAGCTCATTTTTGTTTAGCTCAGCCAAGAAGATTGACATCTTTAGATCTGAAAAAGCAGAATTCACATTGCCATTTTCCAGATGAGCTAAAGATCTTATATTAAACCACCATTGAGCATTCCGATGGGGAGAAAAACTAGACGCATTCCCAATAACAGTTTCAATGTCTTTTACTTTATCAAAATTCTTTACCTCATATCTCCTGTCTATTCGATAAAACGGCCTCTCCTTTGAGCCGTTTGCAAGCAATCTCAGACCCTCCGAAACTTTACCAATAGCCAATAGCACATCATCCGCGGGTTCACCAGCACCCTCAGGTTGAGACCACAGTTCAATGCCATTCTTCCTGAAAAAGTTTTGAACAGAACTCAGGTCATGACCATGATAGAGTTCTGGACCATTAGCCCCCAAGGAAGAAGACCAGTTCCCATCTTCAGGGACGTTAAGAAAATTTAAAGCTGCCTCGTGTTCCTCCAAATTGAGAGGAGTGACTCCATCCGGTTTGTATTCGAGCAGGGGTTTGAGTGGCGCCACATAAGCAAAATTCTTATCTTTAGGAACTTGATCTGGAATAATATCACGGAAATCAAAACTTAAGCCTTTTTGTTCGCATTCCTTACGCACTGACTCCCATAAAGCATTAACTCGAAAAGTGTTTATCTCTCTAATAATAATTAATATCAGAAAGATTCCTATTATTCCCAGCACTAGAAATTGTATCCTCTTTGTCAGCCTCCTCTTCAATTTTTTAATTAGATAAGGATTAACGGTATCTAACCTCAAACCTGTAAAAGACTTTCTCTTTCTGAAGGACCTGATTAGAGATT
>JAAZZC010000088.1 GCA_014239335.1 Verrucomicrobiales bacterium | reverse complement strand
GGTAAAATAGAAAGGATGGGCGAGGCTGCTCTTACCGCGTCCAGAGAGCTGGCCATTCTGGAAACTGATAAAAAAAATCAAATACTCATGGCCATGGCTGAACAGTTGGTGGCTGACGCAGATACGATAATTAAAGCTAATGGGGTTGATATTTCCGCGGCTGAACAAAACGGGTTAACCAGCGCCATGATTGACAGGCTCAGGCTCGATGAGTCGAGGGTCGGTTCGATTGCTGATGGTATACGACAAGTTGCGTCTTTGCCTGATCCTGTTGGTCAAGTAATGGATGACTGGGAAAGGCCTAACGGCATGAGAATAAGACAACTGAGGGTTCCGATCGGAGTAATTGGTATTATTTATGAATCAAGACCAAATGTGACCAGTGATGCTGCAGTTTTGTGTTTGAAGACCGGAAATGCAACGATATTACGTGGAGGCAAGGAATCAATTCATTCAAACAGGGCCATAGCTGCTTCTCTTCAGAGCGGAGGAGAAATTGCGGGCCTACCAAAGAACAGTATCCAACTGATTCCCTTTACGGAGAGGGAAAGTGTTGAGCATTTGGCTCAAATGGATCAGTATCTTGACCTGATCATACCCAGAGGTGGCGCAGGACTCATTGAGGCAGTCGTCTCCATGGCCAGGATGCCTGTGATAAAGCATTATGACGGAATTTGCCATATGTACATCGATGATGAATGTGATCCCGAAATGGCGCGGAAACTGGTAATTGATTCCAAAACCCAGAAACCGAGTGTATGCAACGCTCTTGAGACACTTTTAATATCAGAGCAAGTCGCTGAGACATTGCTCCCACTCATTGCCTCTGACTTAGCTGACAGGAACGTTGAACTTCGCTGCGATGAGAGTTCACTGGCCTTGATTGGAAGTCCCGGAGTTCCTGCAGTAGAGGATGATTGGACAGCTGAATACCTGGACCTAATTTTGTCAATTAAGGTAGTTGAGGGCATTGATGAGGCTATCCGTCACATCAATGAATATGGTTCTCATCACAGTGATTGTATTGTCACTGCGTCCGAGTCAAAAGCGGATCAGTTCATGAGTGAAATAGATTCAGCGACGGTATTCTGGAACGTTTCTACAAGATTCAGTGATGGTGAAGAGTTCGGTTTTGGAGCTGAGATTGGAATCAGTACTGATAAGCTGCATGCTAGAGGGCCAATGGCATTGCGCGAACTTACCTCTTACAAGTACCTAATTACAGGCAATGGTCAGACTAAGGTTTGATTTAACGATTTAGTATTAAGGTTTTGCAGTATTAGCGATTTTCTTTGCTAGTTCGCTAAGCGAGACATCATTGATCTCACTAATGCTGAATGTGTGATCCGGTTGACTCCTGTATGTTTTTCTTCTTGAGCTAAGATAAGCAGCATCATAGTGATTCTTTAGAATGGATTCAACAAAGCCTGAATGATCATTTTTTTCTATCATTGAAATCCAACTATTAAAGACAGGTTCGGTTTTAAGATGTTTTATCTTCTCGAGCTTAGCTTTAAGCAGTTCATTGTTTTCAGTGAAGTGAGCATATTCGCTGAGAAGAAAATTGGCTCTATAATTAATGGCCACATCGAGTTCAAGTACGGGGGATTTCTTCATAATCGTCCAGAAATTCGAAGGTATCTGAAGATTTCCAATACGAGAACTTTCGGATTCTAAAAAAATGGGGCTATCATTACTAAATTTAAGTAATTCCTCATACAAAATACGTTCGAACATTTTTTGGCTTGGCTGCTCAATGTTCATTTCTTGGCCTAATGCAGAACCTCTATGCTTAGCCAAACCTTCAAGATCGATTGTCTGCACGTCATGCTTTTTCAGATGCTTTAATAGTTTGGTTTTTCCTGAACCCGTGAGGCCTGCAATTATTTTAAAATGAAAATTATTCTCTAGAATTTTATCGAATGATTCTACTATGTGTTTCCTATATGCTTGGTATCCACCTTCGAGCAGTGTTGGTTTCCAGCCGACTGATTCAAGGACCGTAGCAATGGATCTTGATCTTTCTCCTCCTCTCCAACAATAAATGAGAGGAGTATAATCCATTCCTTTATCAAAAAAATATTCCTCTAAGTGTTTAGATATATTTCGTGAAACGAGTGCTGCTCCGCGTCGTCTAGCCTCGAAAGGGTTGATTTGTTTATAGATTGTACCGACCTCATCTCGCTCTGAATTGGATAGAACTGGTAAGTTAATAGAACCTGGCAAATGGTCTTCAGCAAACTCCGATGCCGATCGAACATCTATAATATCATCATATTCAGTGAGATGTATATCTTTTGACGGTATGTATTTATTATGTCGCATTAAGGATTTAACCTATTATACAAGGTTTGCGATGTTGATTACGATAAGCGAATATCAAAGTAAGAATTGATGGATATTTGGATTACAGGAATTGGGTCAATATGTTCAGCAGGAGCAGGATCAAACGCATTGTTTAATGCTACTCTGAAATCATCGATTAACACTAGGACCATTAAAGTTAGATCTGGGGAAGAACAATCTAATATTCCTGTATGTTCAGTGAATGACGGCTCATTGTGTTTACCTCAATTTAAAGGCATTAATAAGCTCGATAGAACCGCAAAGCTTGCCATTGCAGCTGCTAATGAAGCGTGGCTTCAATCTGGATTGAATGAGTCTGAAATTGATCCTGACCGAATTTCAGTAATAGCTGGTACATCAAGGGGGCCAGTAGGAAAATGGGAAGAGACCTATAAAAGACAAGTTTCAAGGAAGTTACAATTACCATCATTTGCAGCGACAGGTACGATGGCGGCATTGAGTGGATCGATGTCTCAATTCTTAGGAGTCACAGGGACTTCATTGACACTTTCATCTACCTGTTCATCAGCCGCATCGGCTATTAGTGTTGGAGCTGGTCAGATTGTTAGTGGCTCTTGTGATGCAGCAATAGTAGGAGGTGCTGAGTCAGTCATTAATGAAGCGATCATTAGTGTAATGAAATCTGCGGGTCTACTTGGATATAATGAAAATGATGAGAAAACATGTAAGCCATTTGATATTGATAGAAATGGATTAGTGGTCGGCGAGGGGGCGGGATTTTTAGTCATTGAATCATCTGACCATGCAATAAAGAGAGGAGCCTATCCTCTTGCTAAATTGTCTGGATGGGCTAGCGGACTTAGTCAGAGTGGTAAAGTTGGTGTAGAAGAAAGTGGTGAAGGCCTTGCTAAAACCATCAATAACTCAATAATCATGGCTCAAATTGATCCGTCAGAGATCAATTATATTAATGCTCATGGTACAGGTACAATCCTAAATGATTTATGTGAATCTAAGGCATTCAATCAGATAGAGGGACTGTCCAATGTGCCAGTGAGCTCAATAAAGCCTATCACTGGGCATTGTTTAGGGGCATCACCTGGTCTCGAAGCCGTACTTTCTGTAATGTCGCTTAAGGAGTGTTATTTGCCTCACACGACGAATCTTGAAAATCCTGACCCTCAAATTAACTTAAATCTTGTCAAAGGGACTTCTCAAAAAGTGAAAATGAATCATGTCCTTTCAACTTCGCTTGGATTTTGGGGCAATCATGCTTCGATTCTCTTTTCCAGTATATCGTAAAGTTCGTTTAGAGCTAATTTTCCTAGTGATGATCTTGGGATTTTATCGATTAAAATAAGTTCGTCTGCTTGCTCTATACTTGTTGCCTTAGAGTTGTATTCTTTGAAAAATCGATCGTGATCTGAGGACTTCTCTGCAACCATGATAATTTTTTTTCCTTTCCTTGAATCGGGAACCGCCAATAAAGTAATTGAGTGCCCATACATTGAAGTGGCAGAGGATCTTAAATGTTTTAGATTAATCTTTTCACCTAAAACTTTAACTTGATCGTCTTTTCGGCCACTGATGCTGATGATATTATCGTGCAGGTTGCCAATGTCTCCAGTTGAGAACCACCCATCATCTGAGAAGGGTTCAATCATGCGTAAATTATTCTCCTTGTGAACTAAATACCCATCAAAAAGCGCATCACCCTTGACTAGCAATTCACCTTCGATATCGAAATTTATGTCCCACAGATCTAAAGGTTCCATTCCTTGTCCTGTATATGTTTCTGTAGCAATTTGAGAGCAAGTTTCTGTCATCCCGTAAGTGAGGAGGATTGGCCAACCAAGTTCCACTGCCTTATTATGAGCTTCATCATTGAGCTTATCTCCTCCTATAATTAGTGCCCTCAGTTCTGGGTTAGGTCTTTGATCTGAGCTTAACAGATCATAAAGTTGAGTAGGTACTAAAGAACATAAAGTGATCTGATTATGATTGATGTTTTTTATAAAATCTAGAGGCGCCCATTTACTGGTTGATTCTATAAGGTCTGATTCGCTTAGGAATGCTCTTGCATGTATTGAGAGGCCGCTAACATGTGCTGTTGGTAGGCAGCATAACCATTTATCACTCGAACATATACTCAAATGACGATTAACTGACGACGCGGAAAATAGCATTGCATGCTTAGAAATAACTGACAACTTAGGTGACGAGGAAGTCCCTGAAGTCGATAGGATAATTTTACCTGAAAGTTCTAATTCTGATATGGTTAGGTGAATTGATTTTAATAGACCTTCAGTAAAGGGATTTGATTGAATTGAATTCTTAGATGATTCCCAAAACCCTCTATCAAAATGACTCATGCGAGTTCCTCCCATTGAAGTTGATCCAGAATTTCAGTCATGCCCAAGCCATGACCGTTCTTTGACATGTCGAAAGTTCCTGTCCCGTGAACAGAAACAGCATTACCAGCAATTGCCGACTGGTAGGTAGCGTAACGCCGTCCAAGTTCATGATCCATGTTATGAGTAATGCAGAAAGGCATATGATTTGGAAGATGTGAAGATATGGTAGGCTTCCATACTCTAACGGAAAATCCACGGTCCGCATCATTTGGTCCCCTATCCAAAGCAAAATCAAGGCCACTTTGATCTGAATAGTGCTCCCAAAGATTGGGGTCGTAAGGGAATGGGTCTTCTATAAAATCTATCTGCTGAAAAGCTTCAGGAGTTAATTCATGGGTAAATAGAATAAATTCTTCTACTTCAAGTGATGAATTGAAATCAACTCGGATTGAGATTTTTTTAGGGATCCTTTCTATGTAATGAGCAACTTTAAGGACTTCATTATTACCTTTTATCTTAACGTGACTGAAGTCCTCAAGGTCTTTTTTCAGGTCCTCGCTAATTCCTTGAACAGGTACTGATGGGATAAGCAAATGAGATCGTGGAATGATAAGGTTATTAAAGAGGTCAATTCCTTTGGCTCGAGCCATAGAATCAATTTCACAGCACTTTAAGCAGGCCATTGCTTGTTCAGTTAGATCATTCTTCACTATAGATTGTAAGTGATATTTGAGATCATCGTCACCGAGGCTAGGCCATGGCTGGAGGCACCCATAGCCTCCAGCATGATTAATTAGAGCTCCCTCAATGGTACCTGATGAGGATAATGCATTAGGAGGAGATTCAAAATGGTTCGTATATTTGTGAATCTGCACTTTGTCTTTCATTAGAATACTAACCCAAAGTATAAAAGAATGGAAAAGTTCAAGTACGCTATGACGGAAAGTCCGAGGAATCTGTTATATAAAGGACTTGGTTCCTTTTTGATTACTAAAAAAGCGATTATTGCGGACAAAGGCATTCCCATGAGGGGAATGAGTGCGGCAAACTTATGACCAAGAGGAATCCAAATAAGCCCCAATAGATAAGGTAGTGTACTTAGTATCAATATCTCTATTCGAGCAAATGTTATACCGTGTCTAGCCGCTAATGTTAGTTTCCCGCATTTTCTGTCTTCAGCTATATCCCTAACATTGTTTATGCTGATAATTATTGCGCATAAGAGACCTGATTGAGCTCCAAGTAAGATAGATTCCAGACTGATGTGACCGGTAAAAACATAAAAAGTGCCATTCACTGCAATTAATCCAAAGAATAAGAATACAAATATTTCACCAAGCCCTTTGTATGCTAGTGGCCATGGCCCACCAGTGTATCCGTAAGCAAGAAGTAATGAAATAATGCCAATTATAATAATCGGCATCCCTCTAGCCACGATGAGAGGTAACGAAAATGTCATAGCCATGAAACAGAAAGTTAATCCAGCGATGATGAGGCTTTGTGGAGTTAGTATGCCAGATGACGCCATTCTTTTGGGGCCTATTCTTTGATCCGTGTCAGCACCTTTTTTACTATCTATAGCATCATTAAATAAGTTAGTAGCTATTTGAATGCACAGAGTACTAAGAATGATTGATCCGAATAAAATATAGTTAAAAGATTCATTGCTTGTGTAAGCAAGGACAGTTCCAAGGGACACTGGCAGAACTGCTGCTAGGAGTGTTTTTGGTCGTGACGCAGCTAAGAGTGCAGGAAAAAAAAGACTCTCATCATGCATAATTAAGGGAGCCTTGGAAATTTTGAGAAGTCAGGGCTTCTCTTTTCATTGAATGCAGTTTTGCCTTCTTGAGCTTCCTCAGACATGTAGTAAAGTAGGGTCGCGTTTCCGGCTAGTTCTTGGAGCCCGATCTGTCCATCACAATCAGCATTCATTGCTGACTTAATGCATCTTAAGGCCAGTGGTGAGTGTTGAAGCATTTCGCGGGACCATTTGAGTGATTCATCCTCAAGTTGATCCAAAGGAACTACTGAATTAACGAGTCCCATTTCCATTGCTTCAGATGCACTGTATTGACGGCAAAGGAACCAGATTTCACGAGCTTTTTTTTGGCCGACAATTCTTGCGAGATAACTAGAGCCAAGTCCTCCATCAAATGAACCTACCTTTGGACCGGTCTGTCCAAATACTGCATTATCTGCAGCTATTGTAAGGTCGCAAACGACATGAAGAACGTGCCCTCCCCCAATCGCGTAACCAGCGACCATTGCGATTACTGGTTTTGGAAGGGAGCGAATTCTTTTTTGTACTTCAAGTATATTGAGCCTTGGGATTCCATCCTTGCCGATGTAACCAGCTTCTCCCCTCACCTTCTGATCGCCTCCAGAGCAGAACGCTTTATCGCCTGATCCAGTTAATATTAAAACACCAATACTTTCGTCATTTTGAACCATTCCCAGGGCTTCAATGATTTCATTAACTGTTTCTGGTCGGAATGCGTTCCTTACTTCTGGTCTATTAATAGTAATTTTGGCAATGCCATCGTCAGTCTTATCAAAAAGAATATCATCAAAATCACAAATTTTATTCCACATGGTTTCTATCGATACACGATAAATCAGGAAATGAAAACATTGATCGCATCTACTGTCTTTTCTGGGTTATCCCAGGGAACTCTGTGTCCTGAATTTTCTATAATTTTAAGTTCTGAAAGAGGCAATAAATCGCAGGCGTGGTTAGCAATTTTTGTGTACTTCAAATCAGATTGGCCAGTGAGCCAAAGAGTAGGAATTCTAATCTTACCTAATTTTGTGATTGGTGGTGATTGAATCCCTGAAGACCATTTGATAAAAGTATTAGAAATTTCTTTTTGCTTAGGCATTAATCCGTCTCTATTGGCGATTTGTTTTGAATTATCAAAGATAGATTGTCTTTCCCAACTTTCTATGAATTGACTCCAATTAAAATTACAAAGTTCTGACCATTTTCGGTCATGCTGAATACGCTCATCTCTGGCTTTAGTCTCAGTGATACCAGTATTAGCTGATATGAGTATTGCTTTTGACCATGGTGAATTGTCAGCTAGCAATGATTCTAATGCGATTCTAGCTCCTAGCGAATACCCAACAATAATGTCATTGGGTTTTGCTAATGAGTTTATTTTACTTGCTGCCACATCTATTTTCTCAGAGCTATAACAATAGATGTTTACTGCATTACATTGAGCAGTTTTAAGAGCGCCAATGATAGGGTCCCAATCACTTGAATGACCAACTGCACCGTGAAGGAAGAAAATCATAATGCGCTACAATTTATTCCAAATGACTTCACTCGATTCGAGGTCGGGTTTAATCTCGATAATAGTTGGTCCTTTGGGAATGTTACTCAAATCATTTGGAGTCATCGCATTGATATAATTGATTCCCCACATTGATGCCCATGACTCGAAACTAATGTTGTGATGATTCATAATGGATTCCTTGACTTCGTATGAAGAGGAACGGACTGCGGGTAATCTTGAAAAGATTTTTCCTCCACCATTATTAATGACAACAATTCTAATATTTTTGTTATTGTGATTTTTAAGTATCCATGGAGCAAAGAGATCATACATTGTCGTAAGGTCACCGAAAATCCCCCATGATTCTTCTTCATTAAGAGCTACCCCTAAAAAAGTTGAAATGTTACCGTCGATTCCATTAGTGCCACGATTTGAATAACATTTTAAGTTCTTATTTGTCCTGATAGCGGCAATTTCCCATTCTCTTGTAGGCATACTATTGCCTAAAAAAACTATGGAATTTTCCGGGATAGATTCAGACAATCTCCTGAACCAAGAAATTTCAGAATTTGGGTATTTAGGAATAAGAGCATCAAGTAAAGTTATAGAATTGTATCTTTTTTTAACTTCATTAGAAAAAGGGTAACTGAGTTCATTCCAATTAACTTCCCTAACGGCAATTGACTCTCTTGAGAGTCCCGGAAGACCGTTCGATGTCACAGAAAAGACTTCAATTGATTCCTCGCTTTAAAGGTCTCTCCAGTATCTACAGGAAGGCAAAGAGCCTAT
>JAAZZC010000290.1 GCA_014239335.1 Verrucomicrobiales bacterium | reverse complement strand
TCGTCTTGGGATTCTTGCTCGTCTTGGGATTCTTGCTCGTCTTGGGATTCTTGCGCGTCTTGGGATTCTTGCTCGTCTTGGGATTCTTGCTCGTCCTGAGACTCTTGCTCGTCCTGAGACTCTTGCTCGTCTTGGGATTCTTGCTCGTCCTTCTTCAGTTCTTCGAGCCTTTTCCTGACAACATCAATGTTGTGTTGAGCGTTCGTATTATTTGGATTTATGGTCAGTGCGGATTGGTAATGTTCGATAGCGCCTTCCCAATCTTTGATGACGATCTCTATGCTTTCATTTGAAGGGGGAGTTTCAGCCTTATCGGGTTCGTCGCTCGAGCTTAATAATTCTTCACCCTTTCTAAAAAGAGTGTTGCCGAGATTATAGTGAGCTATTCTCTGGACTGTTTTGTCTCCGCTCAGAAGAGCTGAACTGAAAGAATCTAGGGCCAGCTCATGATTGTTTGCAGAAAAAGCTGAAGCTCCCAAACCAAGGTTAAGTTGAGCTGTTTGAGAATTTGATTTGCTTTCATTTATTGCTGACTGATAACTTTTTATCGCTTTATCGAATTCTCCTGCCTCATAAAATGCTTTTGATTCAGAAATGACACCTGCATGGGATTGCTGGTATGGACCCGTTAATACCATAAGAAAAATTACTAAGATGGCTGCTTTGCTGGGTTTCATGAGGGAGTGTTTTAGAAGGTCTGACAATAATAGCCCAAGAATCAAGCTGATTCCAATGCTCAGAGGCCATACGAAACGCTCGGTTGGAGTTTCCTGGGCTCTGAATTCAGTTTCTTTAGTGTCAAGTTGAGCCAGTGCCTCTTGAATGATCGTTGAATTAAGAGATTTTGAGTCCAATCTTAGAAAGATTCCTCCGGCCGATTTTGCGATGTCTTCGAGGGCCTTGGCGTCCAGTTTTGATTGCACCAGTTCTCCGTTTTCATCACGGATAAAAGTTTGTTTTCGTCCACTAATTGTTCGTTCTGGAATTACAGATCCTTGTTCTGAGCCGACTCCAATAGCAATTATTAGTGTGCCATCTTTACTGGCTTTACTGGCCTCATTAATTGCGTTTCCTTCAAGGTCCTCGCCGTCAGTGAATAGGACTAGGGCATGGCTCTCTGCTTCACTTTCCTTCAGTGTTGAATTGGCCTGTTTGATGGCTTCAGCAAGGTTAGTTCCACCCTTAGCTACGGCATAAGTATCAAGTTGGTTGATGGATTCGCGGAGAGCTTCTCTGTCCGGGGTGATGGGGACCATGACTGATGCGCTTCCTGAAAATGCCATCAAACCAATGAGATCTTCGGGTAAAGCTTCAATGAGGTCATAAGCAGCGAGCTTGGCTCGGTCCAGTCTGTTTGGAGTCAAGTCCTGCGCCAGCATGCTACGCGAAGCATCAATGGCTAGCATGAC
Organism: Verrucomicrobiales bacterium; assembly: GCA_014239335.1. Taxonomy (GTDB): domain Bacteria; phylum Verrucomicrobiota; class Verrucomicrobiia; order Verrucomicrobiales; family DEV007; genus EC70. The sequence continues at coordinate 2,044 of JAAZZC010000290.1, read as the reverse complement.
TGTCCGGCCCTTACTGAAACTGGGTTGTTCTTCAGAGCCCCATTGCGGACGTGCAATCGCCGCAATGATCAATGCATATGCCAAGCAAAGCACAGTTAGACGGGCGGCTCGTGACTTTCTCGAGGTTCCATAAACGAGCTCATTTCTTAGATCTTTAGCCACAAATGCTGAGGTGCGGTCACGTTTGGATCCAATGGCATAAGACCGAATCAGGATTATCGGCAATATTACCGTTAATCCCCAAAACCAAACTGGATCAGCGAATCTCATTATTATATTAATCAGGAGCGGTTCTTCTCCAGGTGATGCCAAGCAGAAGCAGTGAGGCGGCTGCAAGAGTGGGCCATTGATAATATTCTTTTTTTCGTACTATTTGACGGTGCTCGATGTCACTCTTTTCAAGCTCATTGATTTCGTCAAAGATTTGTTTCAGTGCTTCAGTGTCTTTTCCTAGGAAGGCCTTGGCTCCAGTAATTGATGCAACTTTTCTGAGAGTCGGAAGGTCAAAGGTCTCCTCTTCAGAGCCTGGCTGGCCGGGCCTTCCAATAGCAATCGGATACACTTTGATCCCCAGTGTGGCGGATAATTTGGCAGCGTCCTCAGGCGTGAGCCCCGGGACGCTTTGAACTCCGTCCGTTAAGAGTACGACGACCTTGCTCTTGGCTTCCCTCTCAGAGAGTCTCTTTGCTGACGCAGCTATAGCAGTACCGATAGCTGTCCCTCCTTCAATGATATTGTCAAAGCGCCTGAAGTGAATTTCTCTATCGATCATTTCCTGTAGCCATTCATGATTCATTGTTAATGGGCCCATGGTGTGGGGTCTGCCAGAGAAAACAATGACGCCAATACGGTCATAGGTCCTTCCTCGGATGAATTCTTTTACGACCGCCTTTGCCGCTGAGAGTCTGTCCACGCGCCTCCTGTCGACAACGAAGTCTCTTTCTCTCATTGATCCAGAAACATCAATGGCTACTGAAATTTCAACACCGTCACCCTCAATGACTTCAGAATGAGTGATTTTTTGAGGCCTGGCAAGGCCCACGATTCCTGAGGCGATGGCAAGTGGAAGGATGAGAGAACTGAGTGAGAGTAAGCCTATGTTTTGCTTTTTAAAATCACTTCCGAAATGAACAACTGAAGGAAAATTAATTGATGCAGGGCGGTTCCGATTCCCTCGCACAAACATTAGGATAATCGGCAAGGCCAATAGTCCGAGCAGGTAAGGTTCCGCGAACTGAAATTCAGGCAGTAAGGGAATTGGCATCATTAGTAGAGAAGAGTTGAGGTTAATCTGGGATGTTCCTCACGAATTGGATGGTTTTTTCAATGAGAGGGAGTCTTTCTGAGGTGTCCTCTTTTTCTGGTGCAAATCTTAGGCGATCACAGCCATGCAATATCGATAAGAGTCTTTCTTTATCCTCATTGTTAAATATTTGCATTATTTTTTCCTTAGAAGTCGTAAAAAACTCTTCCGGAGTCAAATTGAGGCTCTTAAGACCGAAATTATGAACAATTACAAGTCGGAGGCCCGTCACAGTTTCATGCGCTACTTCATGTGCTGAAAGGTCAACGTAGCGATGTTTGAGGGCGTGTAGATGATCGAGTGCAGCTTTGCGTGGATCGATAGGCTCTGACTGAGGGCTTTTCTTTCGTGATTTGATCCAAAATAGAATGAGTATCGAGAGAATGAGGAGAGTAGCAGCTGCCGCACAGAAAAAGAGGATGCCACCCTTGTCAGGGTCGGCGATTTCAGGAGGAGGAATAATTTCCTTGATGTCCGGGATTGGCTCCGTTGCAGGCATTTAATTGTTTAGCGTCAACGAGATCACAATATTTTCCATTATCTTAATATATTTGTTATTTTATCTACGATCCATAGTAATTAAATGAGATCGGACAAGGCTAGGGCTGATTCCGTTTTTTACTAGGATACACTCCACTCCAAGCTCACTGACTTCGCTAATGTTTCTGGGCTCATCATCAAAAAATATCATATCCTCATAATTAAGACCGGACTTGTTCCTGAGCCGTTTGAAATGGGTGA
>JAAZZC010000206.1 GCA_014239335.1 Verrucomicrobiales bacterium | reverse complement strand
TACTCCTGAGCCTACTCCTGAGCCTACTCCTGAGCCTACTCCTGAGCCTACTCCTGAGCCTACTCCTGAGCCTACTCCTGAGCCTACTCCTGAGCCTACTCCTGAAGACTCTCCCCTGTCGGGAAATGATATATGGGCAGCAGTGATTGAGCATATCAGCAAAGTGAAACCCTTAGCAGCTGACTCTGCAGCAAAGGCCATCTTCGAAAAAGATGATGGGAAAAAATTTACCGTTGCGATGTCCCCTGATGAAAGTATCGCTCATGCAATGATTACCAGTGACCGTATCAAACCGGTCATTGAGAAGTGCCTCGGAGCAATGCTTGGCCTCAGAAAATTTCAGGCCATCCTCAGAGAAGGCGTAAATCCTCCAGAATCTCCACCACACCTAGCAGAGTTCGAGGAACCCCCTGGAGATAACCAACAATCTACAAGTTCCGAGGAACCGGAAGTTACTCAGGAAGAGGAAAACAAAAACATTTATGATGACCCACTCATCAAAGAAGCACTAGAAGTCTTTGAAGCCGTCATCAAAGAAGACTAGTCTTATCAACGAATTTAGAAAAAAATCAACTAAAAGCAAATCAATGAATATCGCTAAAATGATGAAACAGGCCCAGCAGATGCAGGGTAAGATGCAAAAAGTTCAAGCCGAGCTAGCCGAACAAGAAGTAGAAGCTTCTGTAGGTGGAGGCAAGGTCACAGTCACAGCCACTTGCTCGGGCGATGTCCGCTCAATCAAAATTGATCCACAGATCATTGATCCAGCCGATTCTGAAATTTTGGAAGACCTCATCCTCTCAGGTGTCACTCAAGCCATTGAGCAGGGCCGCAAGGTAATGGAAGAGGAAATGTCCAAAATTACTGGTGGACTCGGAATGGGTGGAGGCGGTCTCCCTGGGGGACTCATGTAATCGAGGCCTAAGGTAAATGCTTCGCAAAAAAACAGCGGACATTTTCACCCATCAATAATTGAATTTCCTTGTTAGAAATACCTGATTCAAGAAGCATCTCTGTGATCTTAGGCCAACCAGAAGAATCGATCACTGTCTTGACAGCACCATCAAAATCAGATCCAAAAGCCACGTGACGGACCCCTTCTAGTCCAGCCTCATTCAGAATTCCAATCAGGTATAGCACAACTTCCCCAACAGCCTTGACTGAATTGTGTGGCAGTGCAGGCCTGAAGAAAGTCACTCCTATAAGGCCTCCGGCCCTGGCCACAGCAATGGCCTGTTCATCAGAAATGTTACGTCGGTGATTATGCACTCCCTTGATCCCGGTATGTGAAAGGATAGGAGGCCTAGTCAAATCGCCTTCATCATACATATCGATAACATCACTGATCAATTGCTCTGAGCAGTGAGCCAAATCAATGATGATACCATTGTTATCAAGATCCTTCACAAGGTCATGCCCCACTGATGTGAGCCCGGACCGACGCCATCCGTGAGCCGAATCTCCAAACCTATTATCATTAAAATGCGTGATTCCAACTACCCTAAACCCCTGCTCCACGAGCCAGCTCACATTGAACCTGCCCCGCAATACGTGAGCTCCTTCCAGACCGAGCATGATCCCGATGCCCTGACGACCGGCACTTTGATCTTCAGATAGGCTCTGAAGGTCGTTTGAATTCCTTATTAATTTTAAGGAGCCTTGAGAATTTTTAATCCAACAGCTGACTCTTTCTAACTGCAATTCAGCACGCGCAGAAACGAAGAACCATGTTCTGATCCTTTGCAAGCTCATCATCGCACTCCAGAAAAAAAGATCAGTTAAAAAAAAACGTGGCAACCTACGGGTCAAAACAAGTTTTGTTGGAACAGTCACAAACTGCAATGACACGTTCCCCTCGATGAGCCGAGGCAAGTCCACGTGCCCTCTTTTGTTTCGATTAATGTGGTCGCGTCTCCACAGACAAACGTCAGCGTGCAGATCAGCAACAAACAATTCGTCATGAAAATCTGAAGTTTCTTCTCTCGGCTTCCTTTCAGATCCTTTGACTACTCGGTTCGTGTAACGATCAAAGAACCAGTATCCGAACGCAGAGAATAAAAGAAATAAGCCAAATAAAGGCCTTCCGCTCAGGAGAAGATAAGCACCCACCAAAAGAACAACTGACTGAGCAACCCTATACATGGAAAGTTACTCTTTTTCTGGTGATGGCACAGGCACCTTGCGACGCCAATAGGCAGCTAAGAAACTACCAATAATACAATGATAAACGGCCGAGATCGCACAAGGGGCCGCGGCCGTCACTGAGATGTCTGTTGCAAGCTTAGTCCCGAGCCCCGAATTCTGCATGCCGACCTCAATGGAAACCGTTCGCCGATAATCTTCCGGATAACCTAAAAGTTTTACTAGTAGGTAACCAAGAACGAACCCGCCCAAATGGAGGAGAAGGACGGCAATAAATAAAGAGGCTCCCGCACTCTGAATCTGTTTTTGGTTCAGCCCAATGATACAACTCACAATTAAAACAATGACGATCACGGAAACTAAAGGAGCCGCATCCTTGGCAGCCCTGACTTTGTTTGGGAAATATTGATTTAGAAGTATTCCAACAACGATAGGAATCAGCACAATTTGCACTGTAGTAAGAAGCATCTGAGTTGCCGATATTTCCATGTAATGACTCGCCAGAGTATCAGTCAGCAATGGGGTCAAAAAGATAGCCATGAACGTGGAGCACATAGTCATGAGAACCGAAAGGGGTAAATTTGCACGACCAAGAAAAGCAATCACATTGGACGCCGTTCCACCAGGACAGCAACTCACTAGGATTAAACCAACGGCAAGGTCCCGTTCCAGTTTGAAGGCAGTCGCTAATGACCATCCCAGTAATGGCATGATTATAAACTGTGCTCCGACACCAACACCAATGGCCCCTGGCCGTTTGAAAATTTCCTTAAAATCCTTAAAACTCAAAGTAATTCCCATGCCCAGCATAATGACCCCCAGACCAGGCCCAATGTATGGTTTGAACCAAGTAAATAGATCAGGCCTTATCCAGGCCAGAACAGCCCCCAGAGTGACCCACAAGGCGAATCCATTGGTAAATAACTGAAGTTTTCGTGACAAGGCAGCAATGTAATACAGAACCAATGACTTTGGCAACTACCTCTCAATGTGTCTCTTTTGGACCAAAACCAGAAAAGGAACATTATCCGAAGCACTCGCGTCCCGATAATTTTTCGTAAGGAATTGAGACTGATCCAATGATTCCAAAAAAGTTAAAACTTCCGCAGATTCTTCAAGGCCCTCTTCATGACCCGGATAACAAAGGACAGTCAAGAACCCGCCATTCCTAAGACCTTCGAGAGCCTTTCGAAGAGCAGTTAGAGTTGTTTCCTTTAGCGTTGTAATGGAATGATCACCTCCAGGAAGGTACCCAAGATTAAACATGATAGCGGAAACATTTCCCCAGTGCGGAGCTCTTATCACTTGGTCCAAGTTCTCATGACTAGTCTCACACATAATGACCCTATTAGATATTTGTGCCTCTTCGAGTCTTGATCTGGTCATTCGAATCGCTTCCTTCTGTACATCAAAAGAATATACGACCCCAGTCGCTCCTACCTGCTCAGCAAGGAACAGAGTGTCATGCCCATTCCCCGCAGTAGCATCAACCACAACCTCGCCTCCCTCGAGCCTATCACTGACGAGTTGATGAGCTAATTGTGTTGATTTCATTTATCAATGATCATTTTCACTTTATAAATTTCCACGCAGATCAACCCCTTCCTCAATCTCTGCTTCTCCGCAAAGATGGGCCGCAAAATTCTCTGCAAAGAAGGGTGCTAACAAAACGCCTTTCGAACCCAATCCATTAAAGAAGCCAACATTTTCATGGCCCGGATGAATGCCTATTAAAATTTTCCTTGTTCCGATCACTGGCCTGACAGCGGCCTGCTGATCCAGGACTTCATAAGGAACCTTAATAAGGTCCTTGAGGCGTGACTCTATGAATTCCCTCCCCTCGGCAGTGACATTACAATCATTTGAATCCCAGTCATAGGTTGCACCGGCACGAAAAACACCATCACCAATCGGCAATAGCCATACTCTCCCTCGGTTCACTATGCGGTCCTCTTTGAGATCATTGATCCGGACCGTTAATATTTCACCTTTCGCGGGCCTAAAATGAACCCAATCAAATAGAGGGTTATATAAGCCATTCACCCCTTCACAAAAAATGGTCATCCCTTGAGGCTCGGGCTCGAGAATTTCCCCAATCTGCCACTGATCGCCCATAAACTTTTTTACCGCATCAATGAAGTCAGCAGCGAGTAAATGACCGGCACATTCAATTGTAAAACCTCCAAATTCTGAATGAAACTCATCCCCTATATGAAAAGGATCATCCGTTAGACATTCTTGATAGCTGGAAGACTTGAGTCGGCTCTGCCATTTAGCCACTTGCCGTTCAGAGTCTAGGAGTCGAACCATTCTCATTTCGCGAAACAAAGCCCCTCCCACTAAACCTTCAAAAGTCCTATAGAATTTCAATGCATGTTACCAAAACTCATTAAATCGTGGCTCCTTAGTAAGATAAGGACCAGTGAT
>JAAZZC010000288.1 GCA_014239335.1 Verrucomicrobiales bacterium | reverse complement strand
CATACCTAAGAACAACTTTAGGCAAGCAGCTTTACAAGTGGGATGGCACATACATTAGAACCACTTCAGGCAAGCAACTCTACAAGTGGGACGGGACTTACATCAGAACCCCCTCGGGCAAGCAACTCTTTAAGACTAGAGGGATTATAAGTATTGCCATTCTCATTGCACTAGTTACCGGCAATCTTTAATTCACAGCAAATTGCTACTGCTCTAAAGATTAAGGAAGGAATCCCTTGATTAAGTTCTAAGTTATCTGCCCCCAAAAGGGGGCTAACAATTAAATGACTTTTAAATGAACCCTTAAGATCGCTGGATTAACTTTTAGATTCACATCGGAACCATCAGAAGGAGTGACATTCATGAAAATAAAAAAGGGTATTACCATTTCGTTAGTACCTTGGTTATTAGCGCTGGGTCTCTATTACTCTTTAGCGATCCACATGTACCATAGTCTCGGAGGTTGGCCCGAAAGCATTGGAACAAGGGACTTTTCACCGGCATTGCTCATGCATGATAAAATTCATGAGTTTTATATTTCAACCCTGGCACTTTTTACAATATTCGTCGTGCCGGCAATCATCCTGATATGCCTGTTCGTTCGTCGCTGGCAACCCTTGATCATTTATCTCTCATTGCAGTTATTGGGGATGCTGATATTTTTCCTTCAAATGTTTTTCGCCCCTGACGGTTATACTAATTGGTGGTGGGACTAAAATATCTAAAATAAATCTAAGAAAAATTCATTCTGATCCGTTCCTTAACTAAAAATGAGAAATCACAACAAAATAAAAATCACACTTTTAACCTTCTTCTCATTCACTCTGACCCTTTCATCTTATGGATTGGACAGAGATTACGTGCCCCGCGCAATACTCACTAAGGATCAGGAGAAGGAAGTGATCGCCTTGGCCAAAAAATGCGGCATGAAGGAAGTATCCAAGATCTCTACTCACAACATGTACCCATCTCCATTTCGAGGCATACAGTTGCAGGGACCCGAAAAGATCAAGGGCCGTGAAGTATCCTATCAGGGCCTAAGCATGAGCCATAGTGAATGGCTCGAACCGGGGGCAAAGCCTCGGAAAGAACAAATTCAGATTGGTAAGTTCTGGGCAGGTAAACCTTATACGCGAAAAAAAACTATCCTTAAAGTAGGTAAGAAGGAGTTCCGGACCGGATCAATCAATGGAATGACCCCCGAACAATGCGAAACTATCCTAGGATTATTATTGAGTGGAAAATATGAAATTGGTCCCACCGTTAATAAAAAGACACTAGAACAAGTGGGCTGGAACACACCTAGTAACTTTTCAAAGCGGGGTGAATCCATATCAGTTGGATTCCTACATAAGGCCAAGGATTCCGGATTCTTCGATCTTCAAATTAAGATGGTCGGCAAGAAACTCACTATCGAACAAATGTTCCAGGCAATTCCTTAAGAAAAACCATAGCCTCGAAAAATAAACAATCATGAAACCCAAAAATAAATTTGTCTACACACTCGCCGCCGCCACAATCTTAACGGCCCTGCCTTTACCAGTTTTGGCTGATGATCATACATTAGCAGATCCAGACGGTAAGCCTGCCGATATGAGTAAACCGGTTCAGGTCTATATCCTGATGGGGCAGTCCAATATGCTGGGATTCGGCAATATTGGCGGCGGCAAGGACGGCTGTCTCGACTACGCTTGTAAAGAAAAAGAGCTCTATCCATTCCTCGTTGACGACGATGGTAACTGGACTGAACGCAAGGATGTCCGCAACGTCTTCGTCATGGGAAGCGGAGGCCCCGGTAAAATGAGTGTCAAAAAGAACGAGTTTCTGACTACAAAGGCCGGCAGAATCGGTCCTGAAATTGGTATCGGTCATCACGTTGGAGAAGCGACTGAAGCACCAGTACTAATTCTCAAGAGCTGCATCGGCAATCGGGCACTTGGCTGGGATCTCCTTCCACCAGGCAGTGAGAGCTTTGAATTCACCGATAAGAAGGAGGTGACCTGGATCCATCCGGGTTATAAAGGCAGCCCTGAAAAGTGGGTCAAGGGCACTGAGCCGAAGAAGATCGGCTGGTACGCCGGCTTGCAATATGACGGAGACGTGGCCAGGGCCAAGAAAGTCCTCTCGGAACTCGATAAATATTATCCCGGAGCCAAGAAATACGAGGTGGCAGGCTTCTTCTGGTGGCAAGGAGATCGTGACAGCCGCAGCGCTGCCCTTTCCAGCCGGTACGAGAAGAACCTCGCTCACCTCATCAAGACCCTTCGCAAAGATTTTAATGCTCCTAATGCGAATTTCGTCTGTGCTTCTCTGGGCCAAACTAAGAAAGGTGCTACTGATGGTGGCGGTAAAATTCTCGATGCCATGCAAGCAGTCGACGGAAAGTCTGGGAAGTACCCAGAGTTCAAGGGCAACGTTGCCTCCGTTTACACTCATCCCTTGTCCAAGGGGGGCAGTTCGGGAGGTCATTATGGAGGAAATGCCGAGACCTATATGAATGTTGGTGAAGCCATGGGAAAGACCATGGTCAACCTCCTACTATCTGGTCAAAAATAACAGATTTTTGGATAAATAAAGGAAAGCTGAAAGGAGAAAAGTAAGCATCGCTATTCTTACCTGTCTTTGGTATTACTACCAAAGATGCTCAAATTTACAGACATCTGTAATTAGTTCTACGTCATTGTATTACCAATTTCATTTATGGCATGACCATGCCATGCTTGTCAAAGAACGATCACCTTCAAGACTCGATTCCGTGGCTTAAAGGATAATAGAAATGTCATCAAGAGAGCCTTGAAACAACAAACCTTACATTAAAATGATGACCAACTGGAACTTTACTGCAAAATCAAATCTACCGATAATTCACTATCTCGTGAGTTTCATCATCATGAGCTTCTCAGCAATTGCGGACCAGTCTTTTGAGATTCAGGAAAACGCCGCAGAAGGAACTCAGATCGGACAACTCATCACTTCACCAGCTCTTACTTTATCTATTCTGAGCAACACTGATCCTGATGGGGACGGGAATGACGCGTTCCGTCTCGAAGACTCACACCT
>JAAZZC010000178.1 GCA_014239335.1 Verrucomicrobiales bacterium | reverse complement strand
TTTTACTCTTTTATAACACATACGGGTATTTATGACTCAAGATCTTGGATCTTATTGAAGATTTGAGGATGTTTGATCTTGCTTATGGACCTTCTTTTTAGGAATCTGCAGATCTTTAATATAATATATGAAAATAGAGAGAGCGCTAATTTCAGTGTCTGATAAGAATGGTTTAATTCCATTTGTAAAACGACTTCACAAACTAGGAGTTGAGATCCTTTCAACGGGTGGGACTGCTAAAGTTATTTCAGAAGAAGGAATACCAGTGATAGAAATATCTGACTATACTGGCGCTCCAGAAATGTTTGATGGCAGGCTCAAAACTATTCACCCCAAGGTCCATGGTGGATTGCTTTTCAGAAGGGATCATCCAGATGATCCAGATCAAGCAGAAAAGCATGACATTCCTAGAATTGATTTGTTGATAGTTAATCTATATCCTTTTGAGGCAACGATTGCACAGGAGGGAGTCACTTTATCAGAAGCTATAGAAAAAATCGATATTGGTGGGCCTGCAATGCTGAGGGCCGCATCAAAGAATTATAATGCGGTAACGGTTATCACTGACAGCGCTGACTATGATGCTGTTGCAGAAGAGATGGAGTCGACAGGAGGAGAAACTAGTCTTAAAACTAGAGAAAGGCTCGCCATTAAGGTGTTTTTAAGGACTGGCGACTACGACAAAACGATTGGAAATTATTTAAATCAATCACAAGAGACTGATAGTGGTTATAGTGTTTCTTTGCCATTATCCTCAGAGTTAAGGTATGGGGAAAATCCGCACCAAGAGGCTTCACTTTATGGGAACTTTTCTGATTACTTCACCCGCCTCCAGGGGAAGGATCTTTCTTATACTAATGTATTAGACATTGCTTCTGCTACCGAATTAATATCAGAGTTTTTACGCCCAACGGTAGCAATATTGAAGCATACAAACCCATGTGGTGTGGGTTGTGCAGAGGAGGGAGAGGGATTGCGCGAGGCTTGGGAGAAAGCATTTGAAACAGACAAGCAAGCACCTTTCGGAGGAGTAATTGTCTGTAATAGACCTCTCACAGAAGACGTTGCGAGAGTCATCGGTGAGATTTTCACTGATATTATTATTGCACCAGACTTTGATGCTGATGCTAGGGCAATTTTACAGAAAAAGAAAAGCTTGAGATTGATTCGTGTTGCTGACGAATACTTTACGAAAGGTATTAATCAGCCAGTCATACGTTCGGCTCCTGGTGGTTTGCTGGTCATGGATGCTGACCCGAAAGTACTTGGGCTCGATGGCATTGAAGAAAAGGTTAAAACAACCAGGCCCCCAAGTGCTGAAGAGATAGATGCGATGAAATTTGCATGGAGAGTCTGTAAGCATGTAAAATCAAATGCCATTGTCTTTGGTTCAAGAGATAGGACGCTTGGCATTGGAGCGGGCCAAATGTCTAGAGTGGATTCATGCAGGATAGCTGTTTGGAAGGCAAAGGAAGCAGGGCTTTCATTGCAAGGCAGCTCTGTTGCTAGTGATGCAATGTTTCCTTTTGCAGACGGCTTGATTTCAGCTATTGATGCTGGAGCCACTACATGTATTCAGCCAGGAGGATCTATTCGTGATGAGGAAGTCATCGCTGCAGCAAATGAAAGAGATGTTGCTATGGTGTTTACTGGACATAGGCATTTTTTACATTAAAAAGCACAAATCATTAACGCTGTTATGTCTGATCTAAAACTAGGTGTTAATATTGACCATGTAGCTACAATTAGGCAGGCAAGATATAGGTTAGAAAAACAAGCCGAGCCTGATGTGTTGTTCTGTGCTAATGAAGCGATTCGAGGAGGAGCAGACAGTATAACTGCTCACTTAAGAGAAGACAGAAGGCACATACAAGATCACGACATTGTGACTTTGAAGGAAAATTTGAATGTCCCTTTGAATTTGGAGATGGCCAATGTTCAAGAGATCGTAGATTTCGCCATAGAGATCAAACCTAAATTCATTTGTTTGGTTCCTGAAAAAAGAATTGAACTCACAACTGAAGGAGGAATTAATGCAGTTTTGAATGAGGGCGATTTGACAAAGACCATAAGGAAATTAAAAGACGCGGGCATTATGGTTAGCCTTTTTGTCGATCCTGATTTGGATCAAATTCGGAGTTCTGTTAATTGTGGTGCCAATATGGTAGAGCTTCATACCGGCAATTATGCTAATGCGGTAAACGATGAAGCCATTGATATTGAGCTTCAGCGACTTGTGCTGGCGTCAGAGGCGGCACATGCGGAAGGGTTACAGGTAAATGCTGGCCATGGAATTACAGCTTCTAATTTGGAAGGTCTTTTTGTAGTCCCTTTTTTATCCGAGTTAAATGTAGGGCACCATCTGATTGCGAGGGCTATACAATTTGGACTTCGAGAAACTGTTTCGAAGTTCAAGGAGAAAATGCTCAGGTATGACAATAACTAATTGACTGAGTCTTGTGGAATAAGCACGTTTTAGTCGAAGTTTAAAGGCTGAGCTGTTTCGTTTTTATCTTCAGAAGATAAGATAGTTTCTTGAGTTGAGGATGGCAATAAATGGTCTAGGAGCCTCTTAATGCCATCATTAGCATATGTA
>JAAZZC010000142.1 GCA_014239335.1 Verrucomicrobiales bacterium | reverse complement strand
TAGTGGTTATTATTGGTGCTCTTGGTGTGCTGTTGGGAGCATTCGGCGCGCACGCTTTGAAGGGGACTCTAGAGGGTAATGGGAATTTGGATGTTTGGAAAACTGCTGTTTTTTATCATTTGATTCACGCTGTGGTCTTATTGGTAATTACGTTTTCTTTGAAGGCTTTCAATAAGCTTTCATGGTTTTGTTTTGTTGTGGGAATAATTTGTTTCAGTGGGAGTTTATATTTATTGGCTCTTTATCAACTTTCCTTTCTCGGTCCTGTAACACCTTTAGGTGGAGCGTTTTTAATTGTAGGTTGGCTCTCTCTGTTGAGGTCTTAGTTTGTTAATGTTTGTTTCGGCTAAGTGTCATAACGCATTCCAGATGCTTAGTTTGTGGAAAAAGGTCAAATGGCATTACCCTTTTTAGTTTATATCCAGATTTAAGAAATAATTTTAGATCTCTCATTTGAGTCGCTGGGTTGCATGATACATAGATTACCGTATCTGGTGAGAATTCGAAAAGCTGATCTAAAAAATCCTCGCTACAGCCCTTTCTTGGAGGATCTATTACAACGGTCGTTTCATCTCCTGTTACATCCACATCTTTGAATAAATCTTCTACTTTGCCTGCAAGAAACGATGCGTTTGATATTTGATTAATATTTGCATTGAACTTAGCCCATTTGATCGAATGTACAGAGACTTCAATTCCTATTACACTCTCAAATTCACTGGCTGAAGTTAATGAGAAGAGACCGGCCCCACAATACGCATCGACTAGATGCCTCTGCCCAGCATACTTTGCCTCTGACTTAACATGATTAGTGAAATCTTCTAGTATTGATGCGTTGTTCTGAAAGAAGCTGCCGGCAGGAAAATGAAATTCCATGGAGCCAACTTTTTCAACGGCAATAGAGTCAGGTTCTGTGTGTATTTGTCCGTTTGAGTCGACCCTAATGAGAAGAGTCGATCCTCTTTTGTAGTCACTTGCGTTCTCTTTGACTTTCTTTCTTATGTCTTTCAGATTGTCATTAATTATTTGGTGTGCAATCGGGCAAGTCTCCACGTCCACTAGTGATCTTCGTCCAGGTTGTTGAAAGCCAATTGGTCCCATTACACCATCTTTCGGTTTATTAAAGTGTGGAGTTAATTTTGTTCGATAAGAATATTTCTGAGGAGATTGGGTGACTTCATCTACTTCGCATGTGATGCCGGCCATGTGTAAGAGTAGCTCTTCGACTTGCTTTTTTTTCCATCTTAATTGTTCGGGGTATTTGATATGTTGATACTGACATCCTCCACATGATCCAAAAATATTACACTCCGGATTGACTCTATGAGGGGAGGGTGAAATGACCCTTAGTAAATCTGCTTCGCTGTAATTTTTTTGATTACGATAAATGCGAGCAATTACTTTTTCTCCAGGCACGCAGAAAGGTACTAAGACAACCCAGTTTTTGTCAGTTCTTGCAATTCCCTGTCCCATATTTGTCAGGCTGGAAATTTCTACTTCTATTTCTTCGTGATATTCAAATGGGCCCGGTTTAAATCCGTTCTTCTTTTTGGGATTGTCTTGGGTCATACGTGTTAATTATTTTTGATGAATTTACTCCTAGATGGTGTAATAGTTAAATCTAATGTATTTCCCAAAATATTTTTATCTTTTCATGATCATTTGCGTGATCGTTTCTATTGGGATTGTTATATTTTTCGCTAAAAGACATCGCAATCCGAGACTTAGACCAAAGAAAGGCGAAGTATTATTGGTCGCAATTATTTTATTTATGGGGTCAGGTTTTTTTTCCCACTTCACAGCAGAGTTAATAGAAGCAGACTTTGATCCGGAAAAGCACAAAAATAAAATGAGTGCAGCTCAAGCACGTGGATTAAGTGATCCCAGAGGTTCAGGGGTAAGGGCTGATAGAGTGAACGAGCAAAGTTCTGAGGGAGGAGCTGCTGTTGAGCTGCCTTCAGAAACTCCCGATGAATTTAGAGAAATACTTCAGGAGTAATTAATAGTTCTTCCTTTTTTTGAAAAACTTTCTTAGGGACAGTGCTACGTTCGGTTCGTTTTCAGTGCTAAGAGTAATTTTATCAACGCCATTACTTTCAAACATTCGATTAAGATTTGTTTGCCAAAGATCTCTATTCTTAGAGTAATTTTGACGAATATTCTCTGAGTTTGTTTGTATTGTTTGGGATTTACCGGTTTCGGGTTCAGTTAAGCGAACTTTGCCCACTCTGGGAAGTTCTCTTTCAGCAGGGTCAACTAATTGAATCGCGATGATGTCATTTTTTGATGAGGAAACTTTCAAAGATTGTTCGAACTCAGTGCATAAAAAATCAGAGGCAAGCAAAATTAAAGATTTGCGGGATTGGTGATTGAGTAGGAACTCAAGCGCGCATCCTGGATTGCTTTCTTTGTTTTTGTCTGGAAAAAGAAGAGCTTCTCTTAGGATTCTCATGCAGTTGGCTGAACCCTTTTTTGCGGCAGAGAAAAATTCGACAGTGTTGCTAAAAAGTATTAGACCCACTTTGTCTCCATTTTTAGCTGCACTTAGCGAGAATATTGCAGAAATGATGGCGGCAATTTTTCTCTTACTGAATTTTACACTTCCGTAATTAGACGACGATGTGATATCGATTGCAATGTATATGTTTAGTTCTCGCCTTTCGATGAACTGTTTAACATAGGGTTCTGCAGTTCTAGCGGTAGTGTTCCAGTCAATTGATCTAACATCATCGCCGTGTATGTACTCACGCAAATCGTGAAAGTCGATGCCTCTTCCCTTGAACGAGCTGCGGTATTCTCCGCTAAATTCATTTGAAACCATCCCCCTGGCGCGAATTTCAATTCGGCGTGCTTCTCTTAATGTCTGAGTAAGTTCGTCCATTGAATTAGGGGACCGGGACGCCCTCTAATATCTTACTGACGATCTGGTCGGCAGTAATCTGTTCTGCCTCGGCCTCATAAGTTAATAAAACTCTATGTCTAAGTATTTCTGGAGCCACTTTTTTGACGTCAGTTGGTGTGACAAAACCTCTCCCTTGGATGAACGCACTGGCCTTTGAGGCGAGGGTAAGGTTTATGGTGGCTCGAGGAGAGGCTCCGCACCGTATGTAAGACTTTAGGGCCTTATCAATCTTTGATGGTTCTCTAGTAGATATGACTAATGATACTATATAATCTTTTATGCTATCATCAATATAGATTGAATCAGTGATGATCCTCGATTCGGCTATCTGTTCTTTTGAGAGTATTTGATTCGTTTTTAAATTGATAGTCGAATTGCCCATGCGCTCTAGAATGGATCGTTCTTCATCAGGTTTGGGGTAATCAATTATTACTTTCAGTAGGAACCGATCGAGCTGAGCTTCAGGCAGTTGGTAAGTGCCTTCCTGATCTAATGGGTTTTGAGTGGCCATTACTAGGAAAGGGTCAGGTAATTGATATGAAGTATCGCCGATTGTGACCTGGCGCTCTTGCATGGCTTCTAACAGTGCGCTTTGAACCTTTGCTGGTGCTCTGTTGATTTCGTCGGCCAGTAAAAGATTGGTAAAAACTGGTCCTAGTCTTGGTGAGAATTCACCGTTCTGAGGGCTGTAAATAAGTGTTCCTATAACATCGGCAGGGAGTAAATCTGGTGTGAATTGGATTCTTTTGAATTCGGCATTCAGACAACCAGCAAGCGCATTAACCGTCAGTGTCTTTGCGAGGCCTGGGACTCCTTCGATTAGCAGATGACCTTTGGTAAGTAGACCTATTATTAGGCTATCCACTAGTGAATGTTGGCCAATTAGAACGCGGGCCATTTCTTCTCTAAGTGGATTGATCCACTTGCTGGCCCTTTCAACTTGGGCAGTGATTTCAATTGTATCAACTGACATCAGGATATTATAACAATGGGTTTTATGTAGTGTGAATGGGTTCTTATATAGGTATTTTACTTTGAATTTTTTGTTCCCATATGTAGCGCTGAAATAGAACTTTAATTGAAGCGGTAAGTGGTACAGCGAGTAATGCTCCAAGTATTCCTCCAATGATCAAAGACCAGCAGAGAACAGAAAAGATTACGGTTAATGCGTGTAATCCTACGGCTTCACCAACTATTTTTGGTTGAATTATAAGGCCGTCAAATTGTTGAACGGCAATGAATACTGCTAATACAACGATAGCAGATGGACCATCCTGTTGAGCTACAGCTATAAGTAATGCGGGGATAGCGGTTAAAATAAATCCAACAAAAGGAATTACGCCAAGAATTGCCAGAGAAACTCCAATAATTAGTGCGTAATCTAGCCCTAAGATCATTAAAATTATTCCTGTAAGAGCACCATCAATAAAGCTGACAACGACTTGACCCCTAAAATAAGCAGCTATGTATACGTTTATTTCTTTAACAACACTTACGATCTCATCTTTAAATGATGAATCCTTTAGGGGGATATATTTATCCCAGTATCTCTCAATGAAGGCTGAATCTCTAAGGAAGAAGAACAAATAAACGGGAATGAGGAAAAATCCGATGAGATATCCTAACACACCGATGAAACCATTTGCAGCCTTGCCCGCAAAGTTAATTAATGATGTCGTGGTTTCAGGGCTATTAGCCCACTGAATAAATTTGTTCCATAATTGACTCTCTTCTGTTTTGGTTTCACCTGAAGAGGATGGATTTTTTTTTTTTTCTGTGAAAATGCCTTCGAAAGAGGCGAGGCCACTATTGAACTTTCCTAATTGCTTTTGGGCTTTTTCAATGATTTCGGCTTTCTTGTCAAAAAGCTGCCCGAGTTCCTGAGATGCGGGAATTATTATTGATAAAGCAACGAGAAGGCTAATGATTGAAGTGATAGTGAAAACAATGAGGATCGACCAAGTGCGAGAGTTCTTAATGTTTTTCAGCAATCGCTTTCTAGTCCAATTGGTAACAGGCGCTAGCAGATATGACAAGATGGCTGCAATTGCTAACGGAACTAATACCGGCTGGAGGACGCTTAATATTTTTCCCAGAATACTAACGCCGCTAACTAATAATATGGCGATAACAGTTATTGAAAGGCCGGTTATGGCTTTCCATAACGTTCGCTTTTGAAACGAACTTGGGGAATTTGTAGATTGCTTCTTATCTGCGGTTTCCATTTAGTGATAGGTAAACAAAATAGCAGTATTTTTAGAGATTAGGAATTGAAAATTTAGCATTATCCTCCAGCTGCGATTTGGATGATTTCAATAATTGCACCGTCATCAATATTTGCAGATGGGAATTCACTTTTTCTAAGTGCGATGCCGTTAAGCTCAATGAGAACTGGTGTCTCTGCTAAATTAAGGCTGGATATGAGCTCATCGACTAACATGGGTTCCTTATATGTACTATTTTTCTTGCCGTTGATAGTAATGGTCATTGATTTAATTCCTTCAAGAATCCTGTTAATTGGTAGATAGAATTGATTGGTCCCAGTCCTTCCATACTGGGTCGAGGCCATTTTTAATGAGCATTTTGCATATTTCATTTGGGCTTCGATCATCATTTATTTCAAACTGTTCAGTAGCTGATTGTGCGGAACAAGGTGATTCTGAATCGATCTTATTATCTAAATCAACGCGTCTACCTCTAACCGTGTAATGAAGGTCATCAGTTCCCTCTCCTGTATAGCCTCCAGGTTCAGTGTGGCTGCCAGCGCTCATTGAGGTGATTCCGAGTTTCGACAAGTTGTCTCGGAGGGTCTTTGATTCGCGAGTGCTTAAGATGATACCGACCTCGGGAAATGTGATGCGGAAAGCAAAGATGAGTTGAAGAAAATCTTTGTCAGTCAAGTTGTGGTCCGGGTTAAATCCACCAGCTGCCGGACGGATTCGAGGAAAGCTTACGGTGTAGTTGGCCTTCCAGCAATTGCGCTGCAGGTAAGCAAGGTGTGATGCTAATGCTAATGCTTCGTTTCTCCATTCACTTAAACCAAATAAGGCGCCAATGCCTATTCTGCGGAAGCCTCCGCGATATGCCCTTTCAGGGCACTCTAGCCTCCAATTGAAATCTTTTTTGGGCCCGCTAGTGTGGAGTTTAGTATATGTGTTTCGGTTATAAGTTTCCTGGTACACCACGAGGGTTTCACATCCTGCTTGGACCATATTTTTATATTCTGAAGTTTCCATTGGGCCCACTTCGAGAGCGATAGAAGGGATGTGATCTCGAATTGCTTTAATGCATTCTTCCAAATATCCTTCTGAAACGAATTTTGGGTGCTCCCCAGCGACAAGGAGAAGACTCCTGAAGCCCAATGAGTGTAAATGTATGGCCTCAGTAACGACTTGATCTACGTTCAGTGTTACTCGTAGTATTGCGTTACTACGAGAGAATCCACAATAAGTGCAATTATTAACGCATTCATTTGATAGGTAAAGAGGAGCAAATAATCGCATCGTATACCCGAAATGTTGTCTGGTAATGCTTGTTGAAAGTCGTGCAAGTTCCTCAAGCTCTAGAGCGGTTATAGGGTTTAAAAGCTGTTTAAACTTTCTTGTTTGAGGAATCAGACAATTAGCGTGATTGTCGAATGTGTTTACAAAGCTCATCTTTATTTTAAAACTTAAACTTTACTGAAGAGGCTCGCAAGTCAGTGAGAGCTTGCTAGATTGAAAACTTAGGATTTATTCGTATTTGATGACATCATCTGAAAAAATAATTTGCCGAGTGGCTTTTTGGTATTACCGGAGAATGGCTCTCATGCTGCTGTTGACTGTGGGAGGTGGAGGATGGTTTTTCTATGATGGTAAATTTGCTTGGCCAGCAAAGAATGTAGTCTTTTTTGCTAAAGAAGCTTTCGATTCAGGAGGAAGGGGGGAAAGTTGGCCCGAATTTAAAGATAGTTTATCCAAAAGATCTCAAGATACAACTACAGGCGAAGATTCAATGATATTACTTCAGAAGGCTCATTCTGATGGTGGTGAAGATCAAACTTGGCTGGAGTTTTCAAAGTCCACTAAAGGCAAAAGCGTTTTAAAGAAAATAAATGAATCCACAGCTAAAGATGCCTATATAAATGGGCAGAAACGCAATGTTACTTGGCAGGATTATGCGGAATTAAAACAATACGCTAAGGATAAGAAGTCAGCAATGCAGGGTGGGATGGATGGCTTAAATCAATTTGAGGGATGTTACAATTCATTTGCTGCGGCAACTGCCAAACGAGATTGGGCAGTCTATGGCGTTGTGTCATCTGGGCAACAAGGTTGGGAGGTCAAGAATCCTAAATTTCATTCTGCTTCTGAAATCAAAGGCCAAATCATTATTGCTTTTTGTCTTTGGGTCAGTGCTTTTTGTATATTAATTAATGCATTAATAAATAGCAGAAGAGTATTAATCGCTGATGCGGATAATCTTATTTCTGAAAAAGGAGAGATTATATCTTTCCAGTCTATTTATCGGATTGATACCAGAAAGTGGGCAAAGAAAGGTTTGGCTTATGTGTTTTATGACGAAGGTGACGCTTCAAAAAAGAGAGCAGTGATTGATGATTTAAAGTTTGTTGGAGCAGATTTGATACTGGATCTACTAAAGGATAGAATTTCAGGTGAAATAATTGAGGTTGTTGATGCTGAGGAGAAGGTTTAACAGAGAGAATCCTAGAGGTTTAGGCTCCTATAAAATATTTATTAATATTTTCCTTTTCATTGTTTTTTTTTAAAATACTGAAATCTTTGATTTAATTAATTGATAAAAGGTATTGCTGACCGTATAGCCAACAAGTTAACATAACTAAAATATATTTTATATGGCTGATAATATTGCAGATAAAGTTAAAGATATAATTGTTCAAAACTTGAATGTACCTGAAGAGCAAGTGACTCCTGAGGCCAAGTTCATCGAAGATTTGGGCGCTGATTCATTAGATACCGTCGAGTTAGTGATGGCTTTTGAGGAAGAGTTTGATATTGAAGTTCCTGATGAAGAAGCTGAGAAATTGGTGAGCGTTGGAGCCGTCATAAGTCATATCGAATCAATTAAAGGGGAGTAAAAAAACTCCGGAAATCTGGTAGAGTTCCAGCCTAATTTGTTTTACTTTGATTCTCCTATAATTGGAGTCATATACCCGTGTCCTGTATCCCTTTTTTAGGCGTAAATATAAATAATGTATTCCCAAGATGATATACAATATGCTTTAGAGTCCACTGAGGTTCTATTGGAACCCGACCGTCGTATTGATACTTTCGGAAGTACATCATTTGAGTTTCATCTTATCTCCGAACTAATGGATAGTGTTAACGAGACCAGAGTTCGAGAGGGTGTTTTACATGCGGATCGGCCAACGATCATAAAACCAGAAGCTTATTCTGATCTTGAATTTGAGGGCTTTGGAGAACAAGCCGAGGCTTTTTCTCAATGGTTACATGAGAATGCTGCTGATTTATCAATTCTGAAATATGGATTCAGCTTTCGCAAGGACAAGGTTCGCGAGGATGTTGTTAATGAGCCTTTTAATGACGTTAGGGATAAAGTGATGGAAAGGGCCAATAGAAATTCGAACCCGTTATCGGCTGTGATACATGGTGTTGATGATGCTTGGGAAGTTTGTTTGTTAAAGTTCACTGTCGAAATGATAGGGAAGTCCCAAGGTATAAATGTTTTTGATTTTCAGCGTAGAGGGTTGCTTTAATTATCAATGAACTAAAGTGAAAGTCTATTTGAGGCTCCTGTTTGCATTTGTTTCATTAGGAGTTTTATCTCTATGCGTTACTGCTGTTTATTATATATGGAACAAGAAAATTGAGCCTGAGCGCAAATTGCAATTCCAGGTAAATGAAATAAAAAAACTACCTAAAATTAAGGTGGATCATGGTTCTCACCTTTATGAGCAGGCAGTTTCGCTAATACAAACTGGAGAATTGATTGGAGGGATTGAAAAGTTATACGAATTAATAAAGTATTATCCCGAATCGAAGTATTTTGAAGAATCCAATCGAATAATAGGGGAGGTTAATTCTGATCATTTGCTTTCAAGAGATAACGGCGAGGGAAAGCAAGAGTATACAGTTAAAAGAGGGGATGCTCTGAGGTTGATCGCTCAAAAACACCAGACAACTGTTGGGTACATACTACAGGTGAACGGTAGGATGGGGTCTCAATTACAGCCAGGAGATCAATTGATAGTTTGTCCCCTACATTTCAGCGTGCTGATCAATATGAAGGATAAAACTATATCGTTAAGAAATGTACAAGATAAGCTTTTTAAAAAGTATGAATTGGTTGGAAGTAGGCTTCCTCAGGGCTGCCCGTCTTCCATGGACTCTACAGTTAAAGGATTAGTGGTTGGGGACGGGTCTCGATTCATTGAAATAGGTTCCTCTGAATATGTTAATGCGCCGAAGGAAATTAGGTGCGAACGTAGGGGAGTCCCTATACGTTCTTTGACTGGAGATGAAGAGAAGGATAAGTATGCGACAGGTTTTTTTGTTTCGAATGATGATATCGAAGAACTTGCTCTTTTAGTTCGATCTGGATCGGCGATTCACGTTAGAAATTAATTAACCGCTCAAGAAATAAACATGGGTACAAAGAAAATACCAAAGAAGAAAATCTCCCCGAAAAAGAAATATCCTGTTTCTTCCTGGAAGAGAGTTGAGATTGCTAGGCATCCTCGGCGGCCGATGATGCTGGATTATGTTGCATCATGTTTTGATGATTTTATAGAATTACATGGGGATAGACATATAGGTGATGATGGGGCCATGCCAGCTGGGTTAGTTCGCATAAATGGCATTAAATGTGTAGTTATTGGACATGAAAAGGGGCGAGATACTAATGAAAAGTTGAAACGAAATTTTGGTAGCGCAGGGCCTGAAGGTTATCGAAAGGCACTAAGAATGATGAAGTTTGCTCAAAAATTTAAGCTTCCAGTAATTTCAATCATTGATACTCCAGGTGCTTATCCAGGAGTCGGCGCAGAAGAAAGGAATATAGCAGAATCCATTGCTTATAATTTAAGGGAGATGATGTTGTTAAGGACTCAAATAATAGCCATAGTCATTGGTGAGGGAGGATCAGGTGGGGCTTTGGGTATTGGTGTTGCTGATAAAGTGATGATGATGGAAAATTCTTATTACTCAGTAATTAGCCCTGAAGGATGTGCAGCCATTTTGTGGAAAGATAGAAAGTATGCACCTGATGCAGCTAATGCAATGAGATTGGATGCTAAGAACTTGAAGCGGCTAGGTGTCATTGACCGAATTGTCCGCGAGCCTTCGAAAGGAGCGCATACTAATCCATCTTTAGCAGCAAAAAATTTGAAAGATTCAATTCTTGAAGCTTACGAAGATCTTTCAAGTGTGCCAATAGATCAATTGTTAGAGCAGCGATACAAGAAGTATAGAGCTATGGGGGAATTTATTGGGTAGCTGTATTTCTTTCAAATTGTGGGTGATTAAATTGATTGAATGTATTTTTTTACGGCCGATGAAATTTCATCGGCAATATTACACAAAGGCTTTGCAAATGGTGGTTTGAACCATGGAAAATTGCCAGTTATGTCATGAATGACTCTGATCTGCCCATCGCAATTAGCGCCAGATCCGATTCCTATTGTGGGAATTTTTAATGTTTCAGTGATTTCAGTAGCCAGATCACTTACTACACTTTCTAGAACGATAGCGGAGACTCCTGCTTTTTCTAAGCATATTGCGTCTGAAAGGATGCTTGAATATTCATCAGAACTTTTGCCTTTTTTCTTATAGCCTCCTTCGATTTCTATGCTTTGGGGTAGGAATCCAATGTGTCCTATAACGGGAATGCCGGTTTCTATGATAGCAGTAATCTGAGGAATCACTGCTGATCCTCCTTCGAGTTTGATTCCATCGGCTCCAGCCTGAACGAGCGAATTGCTTGAGGCAATGGCCTGGTCTGGACTTTGATATGATTCGTAAGGTAAATCAGCTACGAGCGCTGCATTATTAATTGCAGGTCTACATGCAGAGGTGTGATGAACCATCATCTCAATCGAAACGCTTGTAGTGTCATTATGGCCCAACACTACCATGCCAAGAGAGTCCCCGACTAAGATGAGGTCAATCCCATTCTCGTCTAGGATTCTAGCTGTAGGGTAATCATATGCAGTTAATGCAGATATTGGAGTGTTTCGATCCTTAGAGGCTAAAGCAGTAACTCTTGATGGTTGTGATTGGTGAGTTTGATTTACCATTACCAAGTATTAATAATTTTACTTAAAGGAGGCTCAGAGGATTCTATATCATTCAGGAGCTGTAGTATTGTTTTTTTTTGGTTTGTCAAAACGAGTGTCGGCATAATTACAGATAATGGTTCGAGAACAAATCTTCGTTTGTATAATTTCGGATGAGGAATTGTTAGTTTTTTTGAATTATGGATAAGAGAACCTGCGTAAATTATATCAAGATCAATTGTCCTTGGAGCATTTTTCTCCCTCTTCTCCGGTCTATCAAATGTAGATTCAATTTTTATACACAAATCTAGAGCATCCTCAGGGGCCATAGATAATTGCATGTTAGCGACTGCGTTTAAAAAATTGTTAGTTTTTAGCGCGCAATCAACGGGCTGGGTCTCATAGATCGGAGAGAACGTTGCCTCCTTAGGGGATGGGCAATGATGTAGAAGTAGCCTTTTGGCTTGCCGAAGATTTGAGAGCCTATTGCCAAGATTGCTGCCAAAAGCAATGCCGTAATTAAGCTGATTCACCAGATTATTTTGGAATCATTAGTGTAGGTTGAGGACATCTTGCATGTCATACAGGCCAGAGTCACGGCCAGACAGCCATTTAGCAGCATGTATTGCTCCATTTGCAAAAGTATTACGGCTTGAAGCTTTGTGAGTTAATTCTATCCGCTCACCATCATTTGCATAAATTACTGTATGATCTCCAACGACATCGCCGCCTCTTAATGAGTGTATGCCTATTTCTTTAGGTGTTCTTTGCCCTGTGATTCCCTTTCTTCCGTGAACAGTATCATCTGCGTAAGAAACTCCTCTGCTTTCAGCTAATATTTCGCCGAGTCTCTTTGCTGTGCCGCTAGGTGCATCTATTTTCATTCTGTGATGCATTTCGACAACTTCTAAATCAAAATTGTTGCCGAGAATTTGAGTGGTCTTTTGTGTGAGCCAGAAAAGAGTATTAACGCCTATGCTGAAGTTTGGTGCCATGACAATTGATAGCTTTTCAGATGCTTTAGTGATTGATGAGAGATCGTCATCAGAATGTCCGGTCGTTCCTATTACTACAGGCTTTCTGCAATTAAGGGATTCGCTAAGGAGATTGATAGTAAATTTGTGTGAACTGAAATCTATAATTACATCACATGAATCAATATGGTCTGATATAGGGTCACCAACATCAATGCTACCAGAAACATTTACCTCACTGTCATTATGGCAGCAATCAATCACGGCCATTCCCATTCGTCCTTGAGAGCCAGTAACTAATATCTTTAGTGGTTCATTCATGTTGAAATAATAGGTTAAATTCAAATAATACCAAGATTCTTGAGCAAACTAATGAGATCAGCTTTAGCTGTTTGATTCAGTCCCACTAAAGGCAATCGCAATTCATTAGTGATTTTCCCTGTTAGCGCCATGGCTTCCTTGATCGGAATGGGATTAGTGTCAAGACCAAGCAACCCTTCAAAGAGGGTTTTGCATTCAGTGTTAATGTTTTTAGCTTCATCAGATTTGCCATTTAAAATGGCTCTAACAAGTGACGCGAGTTGCGAAGGTATAATATTTGACGCGACGCTGACTACTCCTACAGCGCCCTTATTCATGAACGGCAATGTGAGGGCATCGTCACCGCTTAAAACCTCATATGATGAGGGCAAAGAGTTTCTGATTTCCTCTACTCGGGCTACATTGCCTCCAGCTTCTTTCATTGCGCAAATATTGGGGCATTCCTCATGGAGACGGGCTTGAGTTTCAACCGATATTTCAATCACTGAACGCCCAGGTATACTGTAAAGCATGATGGGTAATGAGGTTTGATTAGCGATTGACTTATAATGTTGGAACAGCCCTTCTTGGGATGGTTTGTTATAATATGGGCATACTAAAAGGGCCGCATTTGCACCAGACTTTTCAGCAAATTGAGTCATTTTGATTGCTTCACGAGTGCAGTTGGATCCAGTTCCGGCAATTACAAGGCCCCTGCCATTTGTTGCATCAACTGTAATGTCAATAATGCGCTTATGTTCCGAGTCTGTTAGGGTCGGGGATTCACCTGTGGTGCCGCAAGGAACGATTCCGCTTATGCCATTATTAAACTGAAAATCAATCAGTTCGCGTAAAGAATTCTCATCAACATTATTATTGTTGAATGGTGTAACGAGTGCTGTGTGTGCTCCTTCAAACATTAATTTTTCCTTCAAAGACGATTTCTGCAGGTCCTGTTAGTGTAACATTTTTATAAGAATCATTTTCCTTTTCCCAGGAGACTTTTAATGTGTCGCCTCCTTTGACATTAACAAAAACTGGCGGGTTTATATTATTAAGTTGGTCATGAATGAGTGCGTTTGCAACCATGCCTGTCCCGCAAGCAAGCGTTTCGTTTTCAACTCCACGTTCATATGTGCGAATAGTTAAAGTGTTTGATGATTCAATTTTTTGAAAATTGACGTTGGTTCCTTCTGGGGCAAATTCGGAATGATGTCGTATTGCTGATCCTGTTTTCTTTATATTAATTGATTCGAGTTCATCAACTAATAACACAGCATGAGGAACGCCTGTATTAATAAAGTGAATGAGTTCTCGTTGTTCGTTTATTTCAATTGGAATGTTTAACTTAAGATTAAATGGAGAGCTAAGCATTATTTGCACTCCGGGGTCGAGAATTTCAGCGACGACAATTCCTGCCACAGTTTCGATTTTTATTGTTTCCTTCTTCTGCTCTTGCAGGGTGTAAATAAAAC
Organism: Verrucomicrobiales bacterium; assembly: GCA_014239335.1. Taxonomy (GTDB): domain Bacteria; phylum Verrucomicrobiota; class Verrucomicrobiia; order Verrucomicrobiales; family DEV007; genus EC70. The sequence goes on along the minus strand of JAAZZC010000142.1, from coordinate 26,498 downwards.
GAGCAAAACATCGCGCACCATTTCCGCACATTTCCGCTTCATTGCCGTCAGAATTAAAGTATCGCATTCTATAATCGCCATTGGATTGGGAAGGTTCAACAGCCATAAAACCATCTGCCCCAATTCCACTGTGACGATTACACAAGCTTTCTATTTTATTCTTTTCTAGCCCACAATTGAGATCCCGGTTGTCAATTATAACGAAGTCATTTCCAGCTCCGTTCATTTTGGTGAAATTTAGCATTACAAAGTTAATTAATTTTGGAGGCGTCAGCCAGAGGTTTTACAAAATCATGAACTAGCTCTTTAAGGTTTGCCTGGTTCTGATTTTTTGAAATAAAATCAACGATCGCACTTCCAACAACAACACCATCGGACATGCTTGCAACGTCTTTGGATTGTTCAGGTGATGATATTCCAAAACCAACCACAATTGGCAAGTCCGTTAGCTTTTTAATCGATAATATTTGTTCTTGTATCCCTTCGGCGAGTTTTGTTTGTTTGCCAGTGACTCCTTCTCTAGATACGTAATAGATGAAACCTAGCCCGCTTTTTGCAATTTGTGCAATTCTAGCTTTTGGAGTTGTGGGTGCAATTAAACGAATGGGGAGGAGTCCTTTTGCATTGCAGAGCTCTTCATTGATGTTTTCCTCAGAGGGTGGAAGATCAAGAGTTAATATGCCGTCGGCTCCAGCCATTGAAGCATCTTCATGGAAGCGTTCATATCCATAGTTATATATTGGGTTGAGGTAGGTGAATAAGACTAAGGGGGTTTGAGAATGCTTTCTAAAGCTCTTAATAAGATCTATAACATGAGGGACTGTCATCCCAGCATTAAGGGCTCTGCTTGCTGCCATCTGATTTACGATGCCATCGGCGAGGGGGTCTGAAAAGGGGATGCCGATTTCAATAATATCAGCGCCTGCTTCATCGATGGAGAGTAATATTTCTAATGATTTATCTATAGTGGGGTCTCCTGCACATACATAAGCGACGAATGCTGCTTTTTTGTCAATTTTAAGCAGTTCAAATTTCTGTTCTATGCGATTTTTCATTGGGCTTAATTGCAGGAATGTTATCTCCTCATTTAGATTGGGCAAGAACCCTTAACTGTATCTATTAAGTATATGTGAAAATCGATCGAGAATTACTTATTTATGTTCATACTTTAGATGGAAGTAAGTTTTTTTCATAAAATCCAATAAATATTGCCTTAAGTCGATTCGAATTAATATTCCTATTCTGATTTGCTTAATTATATAAATTATTTGATGAAATCTGTCGAAGTGCCTAAAGTTATAAAATTTTTATGATGCGTTTAATTATTGTTTTTTGATTCAAATTTAAGAATTTCTTATATATAACGCTATCAATCTAGGTAAATAAGAGGACTTACATAAGTTGTTGTAAATTATTAAGCTGTAAAAGTTTTTAAAACTATTAAATAATTACTCTTCCTTATTTTTTTCAATTTGATTGAATCAATACCCTGAAAATAAAAAAAAATTGGTATTTATAGTCTTTTTAGCTTTTTTGTTGGTTGACCTTTCATAAAATCGTATAAGTATAATATATATTTAAGAACTCTTAAGAGAGACCCATCACAACTAACAATAAAGAAATACCATGGCAGTTAAACCACCTAGCAAAACACAAGTTTTAAACAGCATTGCTGAACAGACTGGACTTAAAAAACAAGATGTTATCAGTGTTTTAGACTCGTTAACTAATCAAATTTCCGCTTCGATCAATGGAGAAGCGGGTGCATTCACAATTCCAGGTCTATGTAAGATCGTTAGACAGATCAAACCTGCAACTCCGGAAAGGGAGATGAAGAGCCCATTTACAGGGGAAATGATCACAGTTTCAGCTAAGCCTGAGCGTAAAGTAGTCAAGATCCGTCCTTTGAAAAATCTAAAGGACATGGTCGCTGGATAAATTACAGACTGATCAAATTAATTAAACCGCACTCTCTCGATAGGGGGTGCGGTTTTTTTGTCTCATTAATCTCGGCTTAATAAGTGGGGAGTACTCTTGTTTTGGATTTTGACAGATAAAGAGTAAAATACCAAATATATTACCCTAGGCTAATAATGATAAGGCAAGTTTTTTTCAAAAACAGATGAATCTAAAGTGTGATTTCTTTGTCATAAGAAATTGAATTTTCTAGTATGAAGATTGACCCTTCTATAACCCTGATCCCTTTGCTGTGGTGTTGCGCGATAATCAATTTGGCATCGTCTAAAGTGGAAGCAAAATTGATTATCAATGAAATTAATTATTCCATAAAGGATGAAGACGGGGTTGAGGATTTCAGCAAGGAGTGGATTGAGATATATAATTCGGGCCCGCAAGAAATTGCTCTTCAGGGTTGGCGTATAAGTGCTGGTGTAAATTATGAATTTCCCAATTATGTTATTGATCCTGAATCTTTTGTGGTTGTTGCTGCGGATCCAGAAAGGTTTGCGTCATTTTATCCTGATGCCCCAGAAGCATTGGGCCCTTGGGTCGGAAAATTATCAAATACTGGAGAGAGAATACGAATAAGAGACGGTTCTAATAAAGAAATAGATCAAGTTGATTATGCTGATGAGGGTTTTTGGGCTTCAAGAAAAACCGGACCCGATGATCGTGGGCATGAAGGTTGGGTTTGGGAGGCTTTGCATGATGGTGGAGGAAGGTCTTTAGAGTTGGTCAACTGGGCTGACAAAAATAATAATGGTCAAAATTGGAGTTCTTCTATTTTAGAAGGAGGAACCCCTGGTCAACAAAATTCAGTTTATGATCCAAAACTAGTTCCATTAATAGAAAGTATCAGCCATTTTCCGGTACTGCCAAAATCAACGGATCCTGTTCGAGTAACTATTAAAATTGATAATTCTTCAAGGTTTGACGATCTCGGGCTTGAACTGTTTTGGAAGGTCGACGGTGCCGCTGATGATTTTGCTTCAATGGATATGAAAGTTAATGAGGAGGGCGCTTATTTTGCTGAAATTCCAGAGCAGCAGGACAAATCGGTTGTTGAGTTTTTCTTTGTTCTTGGAGTTGGCGAAAATGAATCTAGACAGTGGCCACTTCGAATACTTGGGAAGGGTAATGTGTGTAATTATTTGTATATGGTGGATGATGATTACGAGCATAACGATTCCGTGCCTAGTTATTATGTGATCATGACTGACGCTGAACGAGGTGAGCTTGAAGAGATTGGGCGTCGATCCAGCCAATCTGATAGCAATGCTGAAATGAATTGTACTTTCATTAGTTTTGACGGAAAAGGGGAGAGAGTGAGGTACTTGTCTTCGATTCGCAACCGAGGAGCGAGTAGCCGGAATGGCCCTCCAAACAATCATTTAATTAAATTTAGATCAGATGATTCTTGGAACGGACAGGAATCAATAAAATTTAATTGTCAGTACACTCATTCTCAAGTCGTTGGAAGTTGGCTTTATCAATGGTTGGGGGTTAAGGCAGCTGACAGTATTCCTGTTAAGCTTCACATTAATGGAGAAGACCTTGCGGAGTCCGGTGGGCCACGGATGTTCGGTTACTATGCTAGAACGGAGTCCCTCGATTCAAATTTCGTTGATGCTCACTGGCCTGAAGATTCTGATGGGAACATATACCAAGTGAGAGATGATGAGGATAATGGAGATGAGGGTGACCTTAAATATGAAGGGGAACAGTCTGACTCTTATCGTAATACTTATTTCAAGAAGACAAATAAATCAGTAGATGATTGGTCTGATATTATTAATCTGACGAAAACGTTAAACAGTGATGAAGAGCCTGATTACATTGAGAGATTGTCTGAAGTTATAGATATTGATCAGTGGTTGCATTTCTTAGCTGTGGATTCACTGATAGGAAATAGGGAGGGAGGTCTTACTACAGGTAAAGGCGATGATTATGCTTTGTACAGAGGCGAGAACGATCAACGGTTTCAGTTAGTTCCCCATGATTTAGATACGGTATTAGATCAGGGAACGAGATCAGGGAGTCCTAACTTGTCAATTTTCACATATACAGGCGTTGATGGGTTGAGTGAGTTTTTGTCTCATCCTGATATCATCCCCCGTTATTACGCCAAATTTATTCAGATAATTGAGAGCAAATTTAGGCCAGAGCTTATCAATCCAATCATTGATAGGGCAGTAGGCGCGTTTTTTCCTTCCGATGTTTTAGATGAGATGAAGGAGTTTGTTGTTGATCGTAGGCGTGGAGTCTTGGCGCAAATACAGACTAATTATTCAGTAGAGGTGGATTTGCCCGAATCAAGTGATGGGTATTACCGCACAGTTAATGGAGATGCTAGGTTCAGTGGAGATTTTCATGTTGGAAAGGTTAAATCCGTAAAAGTTAATGGGATAGATGCAAATCTTAATCCTCGTGAAGGGGTGTGGAATTTAACGCTCCGTTCATTTTCAAATGGAGGTGCTTTAATGCCAGGGTTAAATAGGGTTAGAGTCGCTTTTTATGAAGGGGCTGATGGTCAGATGTTGCATGAAGAGTATATAAAATTATGGAATGATACAGGAAAAGTCACAGAGGTTTCAGGAGACCTTACAGGTACTAATATTAGCGGTAACTTATTCTTAACGACTCGAGACTCATATATTCCTAAGGTTCCATTCCTTGTGCGTGTAGATGTAAGGGGCTCTAATGGTTCTTATTTAAGAGATGTTTGGGACACTTCAGTGACTCTGACTGCAAATAGGGCTGGAGTCAGAATAAGTCCTAATGTTGTTAATCTTAGAAATGGCTTGGGAAGTGCATTAGTGACTGTGCAGGGTGGTGGATTAGAAGAGGAAGTAGTTCTCCTTTCAGAGGGTTCAGTATGGAGCTACCTCGATAATGGATCTGATCAGGGCGTCCTTTGGCAGGCTGTGAATTTTGATGATTCGGGATGGCAAAGAGGCAGGGCTGAATTGGGGTATGGTGATGATGATGAAGTCACAGAGGTGAGCTTTGGGCCAAACTCAAGAAATAAATACGCTACAACATATTTTCGATCTGAATTTAATGTGAATGACATTGAAAACATTTCTACATTGGAAATGCGATTAAAGTATGACGATGGGGCTATAATATATATTAACGGCAAGGAATTCTTTAAGACCTCTAACATGGAGTCAGGAATGACTTTTGATGAGTTTACAGTTGATGGCGATGATGCTCCCACTGAGAACTTTCAGGAATTCTCTCAATTGTCAGCAGACCTACTAGTTGCAGGGAAAAACGTTATTGCTGTAGAAATAAAGCAAGGCGATGATCGAAGTTCTGACATCAGTTTTGATCTTCAGCTAAGTGCTCTTATTTCTGGCCCCTCTACAGATCCTGGAAATTTAAATTTAAATGTTGAAATGGGGCAGCAGAGCGTTTCTAAAAGCATCATTAGTTTAGGGCCATCTCCAGATTTTACCGAAGTTTCAGGGGCTTTAGAGGATACTGTAACTAATTGGTCTGGGGTCGTTCGTGTTATAGGTGATGTGACCGTTCCTAAAGGTCATGTTCTCAATATTCTACCTGGCACCATTATTTTGTTAAGTGGGGATGAGGAGCCTCAGAGTTCCGCTGGTTCAGACTTAATAATCGCAGGTACTATTAATTGCGTTGGTAATAGTGAAGAGCCTATAACGTTCACTTCTCCCTCTGCTGGTGAAGTGTGGGGGCAGATATTATTTGATGAATCAGAAGGTGCCATTTTTAAATTCACAAACATTCACCGTGGTGGTCATTCTCCAAAAGGTGGGCATACAGATCATGGCAGGGTTTTGAGAGTTCTTGGGTCAAGTGTAGTTTTTGAAGATTGTACGATATCAGATAATAGAGGAAAGATTGGTCAGGCAAATGCACAAAATGGAATAGGTTCTAGTTTGGTTTTCCGTAGGTGTCATTGGGCCAGGTCAGTGATGGGTTTTGAGACTTTTGATACGGGGGTTCTCTTGGAGGATTCTTACATAACCGATATGCTTGGTGTCTATAGAGAAGATAATGTTACTGACGACAATGATGCTATATATCTTCATGAAACAAGGCCAGGTCAGGAGTTGATTCTTAAGAATCTTACAGTGGCGTATATGGATGATGATGGGATAGATACTCTTGGAGCTGACGTTCTGGTTGAAGGTGTTATATGTAGAAACTGTTCGGATAAAGGAATTAGTGTATTTGGCGGATCTCTTCAATTAAATGGTGGGCTTTTGGTCAATAATGCTATTGGAATTTCGGCTAAGGATGATGCTGATGTCATTCTTAATAGTGTAACAGTCTCTGGGAATGATGGAGTTGGGTTACAGGTCGAGAATAAGGACGGCAATGATGAGCCTAGTCGGTATGTGGTTAATAATAGTATTTTATGGGGTAATGGATTGTCTGTTCGGACTGATTATAGTGAGGAAGATATAGCAGTTAAGGGTTCCATAGTTGAAGGAGGGTGGGAAGGGAATCAAAGTTTGGACCCTCTTTTTAGGAATTCAGAAACTGGTGACTTCAGGCTTTCAGAAGACTCGCCAGCAATAGTAGAAGATTCAGATGAGCAAAAGGAAAAGGATGTGGGGTTTTATGACTTCGTTGTAATTGGAGGTGAAGTGCGTTGGGAATTAGATGGATCTCCGTACTACGTTACGGACGATGTGAAGGTGCCAGACGGAGTTGACTTTTATTTGGAAGCAGGGGTATCTGTTTATGTTGCCGAAGGTGTAAAGATTGAGATTGAAGGTAAGGCTTCAATTGTGGGTGATCCAGAACGCAGGATTCAATTTTCTCATTTTCCTGGAGCTCCATTTGTGGAGGACGAGGCAGGAGATGGAGAATTGCCTGACGGACCTCCAAAATGGAGAGGATTGAAATTGATTAACACATTAGATCTAGAAAATATAATAATCTGTACCGATTTTGAGAGCGCCCAAGATGATGAGGGTGCTATTGGTGTGATAAAATCACAATGTGTAATAGATGATGTTTCTTTTAGCAGAACTCACATACGAATGATTTATACGGAGGATGCTTCAGTTATTATAAGGAATACAAAGTTTCCTGATATGTTTACTGATGAGGAGAAGCCCGCAGAGCTTGGTCTTGATAATATTAGTGAACATATAAAAGGGATAGGAGAAATTCCTGAAGGCGGTAGGTACATTATAAGAGATAACTATTTTGGAAGGAATAAGGGTCATAACGATGTGATCGATGTTGATAGTGGGTGGAGACCTGGTCCAATAGTTCAAATTATAGGCAACTATTTTGCAGGGGCAGGTGATGAACTTTGTGACCTTGGAGGAGATGTTTATTTGTCAGAAAATGTATTTCTTAACGTGTTCAAAGATGATGAAACCTCTGATAGAGGTTATGCCAATGCAATCTCTACAGGTGATGTTGGTCCTGGGGCTACATTCTCTATATCGAGAAATGTTTTTTCTGATGTTGATCATGCAATCAGCTTAAAAATTCAGAGTGCTGCTATTTTTGAGAATAATACAGTCTATAAAATCCATCCCGATTTTAATGATAGATTTGATAATCCGAGCGTTGCGTCTGTTGTAAATCTTTTCATACCCACAGATACTGATTCTCGAGCCACTCACGGAAAAGGAGCGTATCTCACTGATAATATTCTAGTCACTCCGAGAGTCTTTAGTGGCGCTGATGATGCTAAAGAACCGCCGTATCCTGTAACTCCATTGGAACTAGTCCAAAATCTCTTAGATCCGCAATTATCAGATTTAACTATAGGAAGGAACCATGAAGGCTTGAGCATTTTGGATCTGGGGAAGAATAACACAATTGATTTCCCGCTATTTGCTGATCCTGAGTCCCAAGACTTCAAGTTGCATCCTGCGTCCCCTGCAAGAGGTGCAGGAAAATTTGGTCAAGATCTCGGGGCCTTGGTTCGTTCTGGGATATTTATATCTGGAGAGCCGCCTTCAATTACAACCGATCAAGAAGCGGCATTGATGGTTGGGGGGCCGGGATACTTTTCTTATCGTTGGAGATTTAAAGATACAGAATGGAGTGAGGTGATTGAAATAGGTGATGGTTTTAATCCACTAGTGGGCGTGACTGTTCGTAGTGGGAGGATATTATTAAAAGATCTTTTGCCGGGTGTTTATTCGATTGAAGTTTTGGGACAAGATTTCGCAGGGAATTGGCAAGAGATGCCAACACAATCAGAACAATGGGAGATCGTCGAATCTTATCCCGACAGGCTTGTTCTAAATGAGGTGTTAATTTCAAATGAAGGAGTATATGAATCTGATGGAGGTAATCCTTCATATGTTGAACTATACAATTCGAGCCCTAAACCTATTAGCTTGAATGGTTATTATGTCAGTTCATCTATCGAGGGTGATTCACGAATAGATCTTGACCAAATTTCTGAAATTGAAGCGTGGGGTTACTTAGTCATTGAAATTAATCCTTCTAACGATTCTATGGAAATAAAAAAGGGAGGAGGGTCTATCTATTTATTTGATTCAGGTAAGATATTAGATTCGATCGATTATGGTTTTCAGGCAGTCAATTACTCCATTGGTAGATATGGAAGGAATTCTTTGTGGATGCTAAATGTCCCAACTCCTGGGGCAGAGAATAGAGAAGTGAGGATTGGTGATCCTTCTGGTCTTAGGATAAGTGAATGGCTTGCTAATCCAGGGCAATTGGATCGGAGTGAATTCATTGAATTGGTGAACAATTCATCATTTCCCGTCGAGCTAACAGGAGTAAGTCTTTCTGATTCTCTCACTTATGGTGAAAATTCGATGTTGCTACCTGAATTAAGTTTTATTGCTCCAAATAATTATGTAACTGTTGAACCTAAGGGCTTTAAGTTGGCTACTGACTTGGATCAAATTGTGCTCACGGATAGAGATGGGTCACTTCTAGATAATGTTATATATGGTCCACAGATTGAAGGATTATCAGAAGGAAAGATCGCAGGAAGTGATTCCTATCAGAAATTTATAGTGCCTACACCGGGGGTTATGCAGCCGGTACAAGGTTCAGATGAGTATGTAGAATATGAGAGGCTGTTGGAAATTTATAACTCCCTTAGGATAATAGAAATCATGTACAACCCTCTTGGCGGGTCTGAGTACGAGTACATTGAGTTACAGAATGTTGGGGAAAAAACATTAAATCTAAATGGAATTAGTTTTGTAAAAGGCATTGAATATACCTTTGGTGAAATGTTTCTTTCACCAAAGGAGTCAGTAGTTCTTGCGTCTAATTTAAACGCGTTCACTTCTAGATATGGTGAGATAAACCATTTAATTGTTGAGTATGCAGGGAGATTAAATAATGGAGGCGAGGAATTGATTCTTCAGTTACCAGAGCCTTATCCATTTAATATGGTTAGGTTTTCATTTAATGATGAATGGTACAGCCAAGCCGATGGTGAGGGGTATTCATTAGAACTGAAAGATTTAACAATTGATCCTCCCCTTTATAATTCTAGGGCATCTTGGGTAATTAGCAGCTATCTTGGGAGTCCGCATGGGATAATTTTAGAAGAGACTTATGAAATGTGGTCTGATGAGAATAAAGTTGGGCCTCCATATGTAGACGATGACGGGGACGGATTAATTAACGCTTTGCAATATGTTCTTGGAGGTGGAGTTAAAAGGTTTAATCAAATAAATTTGCCGCGATTTGATATTCTGAGTAATGAAATGATTTGGGAAGTTGCAACGAGATTGGCTGTAAGCGATTACAGGGTTGTTTTCGAGTATTCTGATGACTTGAAGCAATGGAATGAGTTGCCTATTGATACAGTCAAAGTTGAATCATTAATGAGGAATAATGTAATTCGGTTACCGTCAACTTCTCAAAAAGCATTTTTACGCTTAAGATTAGACAGTAGTTCTGAATAGGAAATTACTAAGCAATAACAAGAAGTAAATCACCGGTTTCAACATTGTCGCCTGAAGAGACTTCAATTGATTCTACGGTCCCTGAGTGAGGAGAGGACACTGTTGTGTACATTTTCATTGCTTCTAATGTTAATAGAGAGTCACCTTCTTCGACTTTATTGCCTATGCTGACATTGAGTTCAGCGACGAGGCCTGGCATTGGGGCTCCGAGTTGGCTTAGATCAGCTTTGTCAGCTTTTTTTCGTGATATTGCTGTAGGGGTAAGTGTTCTGTCAGTGACTAAGGCATGCCGTGATGAACCGTTAAGCTCGAATATTACATTGCGGTTAGCATTTTCATCAGGTTCACCGACATTGATAAGTTTGACGAACAGCGTTTTGCCAACTTCGATATCTATGCTGATTTCTTCACCAATTTGCGCTCCATAAAAATATGCAGGCGTAGGTAATACGCTGAGGTCGCTGAATTCGTTGTTACTTTCTATGAAATCGAGGAAAACCTGTGGATACATTAAATAACTCCAAACCTCATCCTCGGTCGGGTTTCGATTTATGTGAGCCTTTAACTCTTCCCGTATTGTATCAAGATTTACTTCATTTGCATGGTCGCCAGGTCTGTCAGTTATTGGATCTTTATCTCCAAGGATGACTTTTTGAACTTCTGCAGGCCACCCGCCGATAGGTTGACCTAATCCACCTCCAAGCATATCAACAACAGATTCTGGGAATGCTGTTCCTTTAGGAAGGTTGATTACATCAGCGGGGCTGATGCCTTGTGTTACTAAAAACATTGTCATATCACCGACGACTTTGCTTGAAGGTGTTACTTTGACGATGTCTCCAAAGAGGGCATTTACTTCAGCATAACATTGCGCTATTTCTGGCCAGCGGGACCCCAAACCCATGGCTTCTGCTTGTTCTTTGAGGTTGGTGAATTGGCCCCCGGGCATTTCGTGTAAATATACTTCAGCAGTGCCGTGAGGTGGAGATGTGTCAAATGGGAAGTAGAACTTTCTAACTCCCTCCCAATAATCTGAGAATTCATTAAGTGCCTGGAGATTAAGTGAAGATTCTCTTTCGGTATTCTTTAATGCAGCGACAATGGAATTTAGACATGGCTGGCTGGTTGATCCAGACATTGAAGAAAGTGCGGCGTCAGCTATGTCAACTCCAGCTTCAGAGGCTTTCAATATTGAGGAGGCGTTGATGCCGCTTGTGTCGTGTGTATGGAAATGTATAGGGAGGCCTACTTCTTCTTTGAGTGTTCTTACTAGCTTTTCTGCTGCGTATGGTCGGCAAAGACCTGCCATATCTTTAATGCACAAGATGTGTGCTCCCATGAGCTTTAATTCGTGGGCTAAATCAACGTAATATTTTAATGAATATTTGTCTTTTTTTTCATCTAGAATATCCCCTGTATAGCAAATTGCAGCTTCACAAACTGAGCTATTAGTTTCACGGACCGCTTCCATTGCCGCTTTCATGTTAGGAGTGTAGTTGAGCGAATCAAAGACTCGAAATATATCCATTCCCCGTTCCGCTGCATGATGGACAAAGCCTTTAACAACGTTGTCGGGATAATTTGAATATCCAACCGCATTGGATCCGCGGAAGAGCATTTGGAAAAGGATATTGGGCACTTTCTCTCTCAGTTGTGTGAGTCTTTGCCAAGGGTCCTCTTTCAGGAATCTCATTGAGGAGTCAAATGTGGCTCCTCCCCACATCTCAAGAGAAAAAAGTGAAGGAGTTTTTCTTGCGATTGCATCGGCTATGGCAAGCATGTCATAGCTTCTTACTCGTGTTGCTAATAGTGATTGATGAGCGTCACGGAGAGTCGTGTCGGTAATGAGGAGTTCTTTCTGTTCTAATATCCATTCAGAGAACTTTTCGGGACCAAGTTCGTTGAGTAAATTCTTTGTCCCCGTAGGTCTTTGTTCCTTTGTATCTGTATCGGGGGCTCGTACTTCTTCTAGTGTTTTTAAAGGGGTCTGATCTTTAGCATTTGGGTTACCGTTAACGATCACATCGCCTAGAAAATTGAGAAGTTTTGTGGCTCGGTCCTTCCTAGGCTTGAAGTCAAATAGGGAGGGGGTCGTATCAATTAGCCTTGTCGTAGCATTGCCAGAGCTGAATTTATCATTGTTAATGACGTTTAATAGAAACGGGATATTTGTTTTAACACCTCGTATTCTAAATTCTCTCAGAGCTCTTCTTACTCTTTGTATTGCAATATCAAATGTAGGTGCATGCGTTGTAAGCTTGACTAACATTGAGTCATAAAATGGCGTTACTGTGGCCCCAGTGGTTCCTAGACCGCCATCTAGTCTGATTCCATGACCCGAAGCGGATCGGTAGGTTAGAATCTTGCCTGTGTCAGGTGTAAATTTGTTTTCTGGGTCTTCTGTTGTGATTCGGCATTGGACGGCTACCCCATTTCTATCAATGTTTTCTTGGCTGGGCATGGCAACCTCTTTGGAGTGCAGTTCATGTCCCTGAGCGATTAATATTTGAGTTCTAACAATGTCAATGTTTGTGATTTCTTCAGTGACAGTATGTTCTACTTGAATTCTTGGGTTCATTTCAATGAAGAACCATTCATGAGAATCTGTATCTACTAAGAATTCTACAGTTCCCGCATTGTCGTATTTGATGGATTCGGCAATTTTTACTGCGGCTGAGCATAGGTCTTCTCTGATTTTATCAGAAATGTTAATTGAAGGTGCAATTTCAATAACCTTTTGATGTCTCCTTTGAACGGAGCAATCTCTTTCATGTAGGTGAACAACGTTGCCGTGCTGGTCCCCGATAATTTGTACTTCTATGTGTTTTGCGCTTTTGACGAATCGTTCTATGAAAACTGAGTCATCTCCAAAAGCATTAAGAGCTTCGGTCTGAGCTTCATTAAGGAGGTCAGGTAATGCTTTCTCATCATTTACAACTCGCATCCCTCTGCCTCCGCCACCAAATGCAGCTTTAATTATTAATGGGAATCCAATTCTTCGAGCAATCTCGATGGCCTCGTCCTTATCCTTAATTGGATCAGAGTTTCCTGCAAGAGTTGGGATATCTAGTTCTGCTGCTTGTTTTCTTGCTGCAATCTTATCGCCCATTCCTGCCAGCACTTCGGACCTAGGTCCAACAAAGATAATATCATTTTCTTTACACTTTGTAGCGAATTCAGCATTTTCAGATAAAAATCCATATCCAGGATGAATGGCATCGACATTACGCTCTTTGGCAATAGCGATAATCCCTTCTATATCTAAGTAAGCGCCTACAGGTCCTTTTTCTTTGCGTAATTTATAGGCTTCATCTGCTTTGAACCGATGCATGCAAAAGCGATCCTCTTCAGCAAATATAGCGACCGTGTTGAGGCCGAGTTCTGTGGCGCCTCTGAATATCCGTGTTGCTATCTCGCTTCGGTTTGCGGCTAATAGTTTTTTTATTGGCCGGCGTGTTGCTTCTTTGGCGTCGGTCATTTAATTTTTTGGAGGATATGAGCCGAGCTTACTTCAAACTAATGAATGAAGGAAACTGTAGGTGATTATTGTTTCTTAAACAATTCTAGGAGTGATTGATATCACCCCCAGAAATTCATATGACTAGTGTATAAATTTAAACAGATTCGGGAATTCTAAATCCTTTCCTGTAATCTCCCTTTACTAGTTCATTGGCTTGTTCAGAAAGGTCTCCGGTGAATTGTTCTTTGTCAGGGTTAAAATTTAATAGTGGCCCCAAAGTTGTTTTTGTCTTTTCTATGTTGATGCCGTTATTTTCAAGGTGTTGAGCGAATCTGTTGAATACTTCTTCTTTCATTTTGTCGCCTTTTAAGGATTCTTTGCAGGCTTGAGGTGTGGAGTTTTTGCCAATGTAATAGGAGATATTCGCCATATGACCTAATGCTGCGGAAATGTGGCCAGTGTGAGCTGAAAGTTCATGTTCATGATTGCCTTCCTTGATCCCTTCTTCAATGGAAGCAATCCAGTTTTCAAAATGGCCTCGCCCATTTGTTATTCCGAATTTCTTAATACTCTTTCCTTTGTTATCATATGCTTTGGATTCACTTATGTAACCACCTTCAAACTCAATGACATTTCCTACTCTAGCCCCTTTGTAATTGGACATGCCCTTGCCCCAATCGAGTCCTTTTTCAGGGAGTCCACGAACTTCAAAAATTAAAGGTACTGGCTTGTAGTCAAAGAATGCGATTTGCGTATTTGCAGTGTCGCCATCATCGTCATAACCAAACCTTCCGCCAATGCTTAATACATTAGGAGCACATTTTTCCTGACCTAATGCCCATCTCGCTACATCCATTTGGTGAGGACCTTGGTTTCCAATGTCCCCGTTGCCGTATTGGCGTTGCCAGTGCCAATCATAATGGAATCGATCACGTCGTATAGGTAAAATTTGTCTAGGCCCGGACCATAAGTCGTAATTGATTTCTGCTGGTGGCTGTTTGGGCTCTTGTACTTTGCCGATACTCTTTCTTGGTTTATAGCAAAAGCCTCTACTTACGATCATCTCTCCTAATGGCTTGTCTTTTATCCACTCCATTACTTCACGCCATCCTGAATCTGAGCGGCGTTGCATTCCGTGTTGAACAATAACTCCTTGTTTACCGTATTTAATTGAGGCTTCGACTAACTTCCGGCCTTCCCATATATTATGTGAAACTGGCTTTTCTACATATACGTGTTTCCCATTTTGAGCAGCTAGTATTGCAACCAACGAGTGAAGATGATTTGGGGTAGCAATCATAACCGCATCAATGTTTTTATCAGTGCACAATTCTCTATAATCTTCGTACTGTTTGGGCTTTGATCCTTGCTTATCCTTTACGCGGTTCGCGTTAGCCTCATTACGTTTGTAATCAGCATCACACACACCTGTTACCCTAACTTTTTTGTTACCTATGCATGCATTAACGTGACCGCCTCCACGCCCTCCAACTCCAACTACGGCAACGCGCACATCAGTATTGGCACCTTTTACTTTGGCTTTTGCAGGAAGACTGCAGAATGTACTTGTTCCGGCTGCGCCATATAGCGAGCCCTTTATAAATTTTCTACGGGTAGGTTGTTTCATGTGATTGATAATTACTTAACAAATTAAATTATAGTATGCCATACAAAGTCTCAAGTTATTGATCCATCGAGATGATGGAATATTAGGTAGATTGATATCAAGAATATATTAAATATTAAGAAGAATTATTAATTATTTAGATTATTAATCAATAATTGGATTGATTGGATTTCACGATACTAATATAATTGAAATTAGTAGGTTCCTTGGCCAGTTGACTAGGACGTGCATCGATTTCCCGACTGCACCAGCTTCAGGGCAAGGTAACCGAATTTTAAAATCATTGGTCCATATACCAAACAATTGGGTTCGCATTTTTTATTAGCGGTAGTTTACTTGAATCATGAATAGTGGATTCAGGTTGACCTTTTTCATCGCAATCACTCTTGCTCAGGTTGAGCTTCTCCCTGGGGCATTGCCGAATGTGATTTTAGTTATGGCTGATGACCTTGGAATAGGTGACGTAACACCAACGAATCCTAATTCAAAAATAAAAACTCCTCATTTGCAAAAGATGGCAAACGAAGGAATGACTTTCTTAGATGCTCATTCACCAAGTTCAGTTTGCACGCCAACTCGGTATGGTCTTTTGACGGGGCGTTACTGTTGGAGAACAAGAATAGCTCGTGGAGTTTTAAGCGGAAGAAGTGAACATTTAATACCAAAAGACCGCCCAACGTTGGGACATCTTATGAAAGGTGCAGGTTACAATACTGCCATGATTGGCAAGTGGCACTTGGGTTGGGATTGGGCAAAGCGGAATAATAAGATTGATTTTACTCAACCCGTAACGAATGGGCCTGATATAAATGGTTTTGATTACTACTATGGCCATTGCGGTTCATTAGACATGCCGCCTTATGTTTGGGTTGATACAGGCAAGATAACAGCGCAGCCAAACAGGGATGAGGGAGTAACGAAATCTCAAGACAGATACGGTTGGTACAGAAAAGGACCAATAGGCGCTGACTTTAAAATTAATGAGGTTCTTCCTCACCTGTTTGAAAAGTCATTTAATTATATAGAAAATCATTTAGCTGAAGCAAAAAAGGATCAACGGTTCTTTCTGTACTTGCCATTGCCAGCACCTCACACTCCTATTGTTCCAGTGCCTCCATTCAAGGGAGCAAGCGGTTTAAACCCTTATGCTGATTTTGTTATGCAAATTGATTATCACATGGGCGAACTGTTCAAGGCTCTTCGTAAAACACGATTAGATGAAAACACTATGGTCATTTTCACTAGTGATAACGGGTGTTCTCCTGAGGCTAATTTTAAATTATTGAAAGATAAAGGGCATGATCCGAGTGGCGGATTCCGCGGGCACAAAGCTGATATATATGAAGGAGGGCACCGAGTACCATTGATCGTGAGATGGCCCGGTCGCATAGATGGGGGAACATTGAATAAATCTACCGTTTCTTTAACTGATATTTATAAAACGCTAGAAGAGATTTCCGGACAGAAAAACAAAACAAAAGGGGGAGAGGATGGGTTTAGCCTTGTTCGTTTATTAAATGGGGCAAAATCAAATGATCGTAAATCTATTATCAATCATTCAATAGATGGTTCATTTGCTATAAGAGAAGGGGATTGGAAATTGTGCCTTTCAAGAGGCAGCGGTGGGTGGAGTGCTCCTAGAGAGTCTGACGCAAAAAAGAAAGGGTTTCCTAGCATGCAGCTCTTTAACTTGAAAGATGATCCAAGGGAAAAACACAATTTAGTAGGAATGCATCCCACTAAGGTTTCTTCGATGGTACAATTACTTGAATCTCAAGTTGAGAGAGGCAGAACTACGCCAGGGCCACAGCTTTCGAATGATAGGAAGATAACACTATTGCCGAAAAAATAGAAGCTCACTGAGTAGGATTATAGCTTCTGGTATCGTGATTTAATGAAAAGTGACCTGACGTAAGCTCAAAAGACTGGGTAATTGTTTGAGTGACATAATCTTTTGATTTCAATATTGAGTCATGAAGGTTAAGGCCTTTTGCCATGCAGCCACAAATAGAGGCTGAATAGGTGCAGCCTGTTCCATGCGCCGGTGTTTTTTTTGAAAATGGCTTTGAAAAGCTTGTAATTCCGGTTTCATCAACTAGAAAATCTGTAGCGCTAGTGGATCTAAAATGCCCCCCCTTAAGTAAGACTGGGGTTCCATATTCTTTATATAATAGATGAGCGGATTCAGATGGATTTTCGATGTCTTCGGGTTTTATGTCTAGAAGGGTAGCAGCTTCAGATAAGTTAGGTGTATATAGCGTTGATCTTGGTATAAGTTCTTCAACGTAAAGTGTTAAAGCGTCACGATTTAACAATTGTGTTCCGCTAGAAGAAACCATAACGGGATCAACTATGAGAGGTACTTCTGAGTTATTATCGTCCAAGGATGACAATAACGCTTCGATTAATTCTGATGAAAATAGGAGGCCTGTTTTAATTGCGGATATTGGGTACTCACTAAATAAAATATCAATTTGAGATTTAAGTGATTTAATGCTGACTGGTTCTATGTTTAGTACTTTCCCTGGAACTTGTGAAGTTATGCATGTGACTGCTGTTAAGGCATGCACTCCCAACGAATGGAATGTTTTTATATCTGCTTGAATTCCAGCTCCTCCTGATGGATCTGAGCCTGCTATGCTGAGAGCTATGGGTTTTGATTGTTCTTTGCTCAACATATATGTTTTGAGGCTTTCAAGTTTTAATAGGTTTGATTAATTTATACTAAATAAACCCATATCTAGATTAATTGGAAATCATAGAACATTCAGGATTGGACGTCATTATTGATGATGTCATCTACATGCCAAGCCTTGAAGCTCCTGCTGACAAGCCTCATCCATTTGTTTATTTTATTACAATTAAAAATAATTCAGACAAAGTAGTCAAAATATGCGGAAGAAAGTGGGTTATCACTCTTCTAAATGGTAATAAAACTATAGTTGAAGGTGATGGGGTTGTTGGACAATTTCCAAAGATTAGTTCAGGTGAAAACTTTAGCTATAATAGTTATCACGTAGTGGATTCTGATTGTGTTGTCGATGGCTCTTTTTTTGGTGAAACTGATCTAGGGGTGCCTGTATTTACTCGAATCCCAAGTTTTGAGTTGAATGTTCCCAAGTGGGCGTGAGCAAATTTTGATTATTCAGTTATTAGCAGATCGACTGGAATGTCATGAGTCTCTGTGCGTATTTCATCCAATATTTGCAAGTTGAAAGCAACTCCAATCTTAAGCGATTGTGATGAGGTTTTCTCAAGGTATTTATCATAAAATCCACCGCCTCTGCCGAGTCGTTTACCATCACGAGTAAACCCAATTCCTGGAACTAAAATAAAATCAATTTCCATCGGACTGATTTTATTATGATTTGATGGACCAGGTTCTAATATTCCCATGGAAGAATTAATTAGACTGTCAGAGCTATTTACGGAGTAAATTTGAATTTGATCTCCCTCAACTCTAGGGAGGCACACGCGAAAATTTGACTTGAGCCAATGTTGTATGGCAGGTCGGATATTTGGTTCTGATTTAAGTGGCGAGTAACAAAGGACGGAAGAATTGGTTCTTACTAATTTAATAAGTTTATTTGATATAGAGGAACTAGCATTTTGTTTAACTTCAGCATCTAGAGAGGAGAGGTCTTTGATGATAGTTTTTCGGAGTGATTCTTTTTCCTCACCTATTGAATTGCGATTAGTGTTATCGCTCATTTATCTTTCGTTTTAGTGTTGGCGTTTTCCTTGGTGAAAGCTGAAATGAAAATAAGTGAAGCTGCAACACATATACATGAATCGGCTACATTGAATGAGGGCCAGTGATTGTTCCCAATATGAAAATCTAAAAAATCTACGACGTAGCCATGGAGGATTCTATCAGTGACGTTGCCTGCTACGCCCGCGGTTATAAGAGAAACAGCGAATTGATTTAGTTTTCCCGGGAAGTGTCCACGTTTCCAGAAAACTAAGATACCCAAAAATGCGAGCAAGGATATTATCGTGAAAATTATATTTGACCCATCGCCATCATTAAATTTGCCAAATGCTATACCGGTGTTGTGAACTCTTACCAAGTTAAAAAAATCTGGTAGTATTGTTTTTTGGTCTCCTAATGCGAAATTATTTAAGATGAGTAATTTCGTTACCTGATCTAAGAGAAATAATGGGATTGATAGTTTGTAGAGCAAACTCATTTAGTATTGATTTTAAAGTAAATATATTAATATGTTTCATTTATAAGGAGGGGGCATAATTTACAAGTATTAACATTTATGCCTGACTTTTTAATTGAAGAAGAACTAATTAAACAGGGACATAAATATATAACAGGCATTGATGAGGCTGGTAGGGGGCCATTGGCTGGTCCTGTCGTTGCGGCGGCAGTCATTTTGCCAACTGATTATAGCTCTGACGTTCTTAATGATTCAAAAAAAATAAGCCCTAAAGTCAGAGAGAGATTGTATGAGGAATTAACGCATCCACTGTCTGGAGTCATTTGGAGTTTTTCTGTTATTTGTCCTAAAGTAATCGATGAGATTAATATTCTTAATGCAACTTATAGAGCGATGTCAGAATCTGCGTTGAGCCTTAAGATGGAACCTTCTTTTGCGATAATTGATGGGAAGCCAGTGAAAGGATTCCCGTACCCATATCAATCCGTTATAAAAGGGGATGAGAGGTGCTTATCAATTGCTGCGGCTAGTATCATTGCGAAAGTAGAACGTGACAGGTTGATGTTGAAATATGCAGAGCAGTATCCGCAATATGGGTTTGAGCGACATAAAGGATATGGAACCAAGTTGCATCTGAATGCTTTAGAGAAATTTGGCCCGAGCCCAATTCATCGGCGATCCTTTGCTCCTGTTAGAAAGGCTCAAGGATTAATCTAACGGCTTTTTCTTATGCCAATCGGTAGATTTTTCAAAAGCGTCCGAAATTTTTAGTATAGTTGCTTCTTGAAGCGCAGGGCCAAGTATTTGCAATCCAACTGGTAATTTATTGCCAGTATCTCCTTCAATGAATCCACAAGGGGTGCTGATACCGCATATGCCGGCTAAATTTGCTGCGATGGTAAAAATATCGGCAAGATACATTTGAAGTGGATTGTTGCTCATTTCTCCAATTTTGAAGGCCGCAGTTGGTGCCGTAGGTGAAACGATGGCGTCAACTTTTTCAAATGCATTTGTAAAGTCATTTCTTATCAGCGTTCTTACTTTTTGAGCCTTTACGTAATACGCATCATTATAACCTGAGCTGAGGACGTAAGTTCCAAGAATTATACGTCTTTTGACTTCTTCACCAAAACCTTCAGCCCTAGATTTTCGATAATGTTCGATAATGTTTGTTGGATCCGTGGTTCGATTCCCATATCGCACGGCATCGAAACGTGCCAAATTAGCAGAGGCTTCAGCGGTTGCAATTATGTAGTAGGTTGATACTGCGAATTCAGTATGAGGCAATGATATGTCGACAATTTCAGCACCTAGTTCTCTAAGTTTTTCAATGCCTTTATGAATGCACGAAAGAACCTCTGAGTTTATTCCATCAGTAAAATACTCCTTAGGCATTCCTATTCGGAGGCCTTTGATATTCATGTCCAGAGATTGCAGATAATTAGGAACCTCAGAATCAAGTGATGTCGAGTCTAGTTGGTCCTTTCCAGCTATTGCGTTAAGTATGATGGCGGCATCTTCACTTGTCTTAGTGATAGGGCCTATCTGATCAAGAGACGAGGCAAAAGCCACAAGGCCATATCGTGAAACTCTTCCATAACTAGGTTTCAAGCCAACGGTTCCACAAAATGAAGCTGGCTGTCTGATTGACCCTCCGGTATCTGAACCGAGAGAGGCAATTGCAGTGTCATTGGCTACAGAGGCAGCAGAACCTCCGCTGCTGCCACCGGGAATTCTTTTTAAGTCCCAAGGATTTTTTGTGATTTGAATTCCCGAATTTTCCGTTGATGAGCCCATTGCGAATTCATCCATATTTACCCTGCCAAGAGGTATAGCTCCGGCCTCTTTTAATCTTTTTATAACGGTGGCATCATATGTTGATATGTATGAATCTTTGAGAATTTTAGAGCCGCATGAACATGGTTGACCTTCAACATTAATGAGGTCTTTTATTGATATAGGAATACCGCCTAGGGGTTTTGAAATGTCTGCATTTTGTGCTCTTTTGATTGCATCTTCAGAGTTGATCGATAAGTAGGCCCCGACTTCAGAGTCTTTGTTTTTAATCGAGTCTATTACATCATTTACAATGTCAACTGGTGAAATGTGCCCAGTCTTAAGATCGCTTCGTAATTGTCTTATGGTAAGAGCGGAAAGGGATGTGCTCATGATTCAACGACTCGAGTGACCTTGAATTGATTGTTGCTTGTCATTGGTGCATTAAGAAGGGCAGTGTCGGTACCAAAGCCTGGTCGATTAACATCATCCCTCATGACATCGTATACTGGGGATGTATGGGCCATAGGATCGATCGAATCAGTCTCAAGCTTCTCAAGCTGCTTAACGAAATCAATGACTTTATTGAGCTGTTCTGAAAATCGATCGCATTCGTCTTGTGTTAACTCGAGGCGTGCCAAGTCAGCAACGTAATTAACATCTATACTTTTATCTTGCATTTATATGAAAGAGTTAGCCGATAGAATCTAAAAGGCTAGGATAAATCTTAACTATAGGGCTATATATAATAAATAAGTTACAGTACTAAAAACTATCAAAGCGAAGACAAAAGTGATGAAGTTCTTCAGAGTATTTGATCTTAATTCAGCTATTTGAGTTCTGCTTAAACGAGGATTGTTGTCTGTCGTTATAACTTTATGTTCGTGATAGGTGGATTTAGGTGATTCATCAATAAATGACTCTAACTCTTGGATTCTCAAATTAATATCAGCTTGTTTGCGGCTGAGTTTTTCCGATAAATTAATAGAATCCAATCTTTCAGGATCTGAGTTTATTCGGTTCATAACTATACACTTTAAGGAGTTATATGCCTATATTTACGTTATCCAAGTAAAAACCTGTAAGCAACGAATGCTACGGTTGCAAAAACTATTAAAGGTAGGGAAAATGCAAAACCACTTCTAAACCAATAAAGAAAGTTTGTTTGGGTCTTAGAGGCAACTTTTAAATTTGAGGCTGACTCATTGCCTGCTAATTCATCAGAAGAATTAAGACTGTCCAGGTGTTTTAGAGTTCGAACGTACTCTTCGCGGGCATCCTCAATTACGTTGCCTGCAATTTCAAGTTGTGAATGTAGCTCTGAATGGTTTGAATCATCTGGGCTTAGTGTTGTTATTTCTTCTAACGTTCTATTGAAAATTGATTGGGCTCTCGTGTATTGAAGAATTCTTTGTTCTGCATCTAATCTTTCACGTTCTAGTAAAGTTATGGCGTGCTGAAGATTGTCTGTCATTTCAACCTTGCCTCGATTGAATGAGCTTTGCATTTGTCTCAAATGCTCAAGTTCAGTTTTTTGTCTTTCGATTTCTTCCTCTTGTTTTTTGAGCTCCTTTAGTTGCAGTTGAGCGCTTGCAAGCTGTTCATCGAATTCTAAACTGGATGCCCTTTGAGGCTCTTCCGTCATTGATGCATCTAACGAACTGTCCGGTTCAAGTTCGAGGAAATTAGGATCCTCATAAACTGTATTGTAGTTACCTCTATCCATTCTTACTTTTTGAATTTACATAATGTAACTGAAATATAATAAATTTCTATTTATATTATAGGTTTCTTAAATATCTCAAATCTCTTGTCTTTTTTAAGGCAATTTTTAAAGGTATGAAGCTAATGATGAGGGTTAATGCTAAAGAAAATGAAAGAGCAACTGTTGTCGCAATCCCTTCAGTGTAGGTCGATAAGATTCCTGTTTTAGATAATTTTACAGCTACTGGAAAAGTTAAGAATGCAATGATTGAAAGGATGTAAAGAAAGCTGACTATTAGGCACAGGGTGCCACCAAATCCTGATACGATTTTTGCGGGGTTAGTTTCACGTTCATTTGGAAATATTGTTCCAAGGGAGATTGCAATAGAGTTAAGTCCGACACATATGAGGATTATCGCGATGGAGTATAGCATGGTCAGTTCAGAGCTCATTTTTAAGAGGGTGCTGGAAATGAACATTAGTATTGCTGTTATGGCCCCGGTGATGCAGCAAGATGTAACAAATTTCTGTATTAAAATCTTTTCTATGGGGATTGGGCACATGGATAATATCCATAATCTTTTTCCTTCTAAGCTGAACTGGGGGAAGACGAATCTTGTTGTTAATGTAGAGAGAGCGAGGGAGCACACTCCAAGATTTAGTAATGAAATAACTTCTATCCAGAATGGGGTTTGATAATCGATTCCCATGTTCCTAACATTTAGAACGTAAAGAAAAAGCAAACTAAAAACGACAGTGACCTGTACCCATTGTGAAGGATCTCTTCGAAACGTTAAGAGATCTTTTTGAGCTAATGCTCTATAAGCAACTTTTGGTTTTAAATACCTTAAAACTGAGTTTTTGTGAGATTTAATATTTATTGAATTACCTTTTTTGCTCCTTTTTTTCCAAGATGAGTGAGCATTTCTCCTCATGCTTAAACTCAGCCCTGAATGGTAAAAGCGCCAGGTTACATATAGGGTTGCCCATAAACCTATCACCGCATACGAAGCCAGAAGCATAGCATACTGCAATGCGTTGCTATCAAATGGTCTAGCCCATCCTGCTAGAGCATTGCTCATCCATGTGCTTGGTATAAAGGGATTAACGCTTAATTCAGTATGCCTTAGTACGTGGTTGACGGTATTGAAGATACTGTTTTTTAGGGGTGGTGGTTCCACGGCTGGAGTCATCAGGGAAATTGAAATGATTATTGTTCCGTAGATAAATCCAGCAATTAAGAATGCTGAGAGCCAGCGTTTAAAATATCTGACAGATAAGACTACAATTAGTCCTGCTATTGAGGCTGGAATGATTACAAATGGGAAAGAGGCAAGGCTTGCCCCAATGTAAAAGGAGACAGGCGCAGATTTTATGCTGCCGTACGCACATAATAGAGGCGCACTAATAATGATAAAACCCCAACTAGACACAGTCATTGTTTCGATGAACTTCCAGAAATATATAGACTGGTTGCTGATTGGTAACGAATGAAGCCAGCGAGTTTCTTTGCTCCTGTATAGCGCAGCATAACCAATTGCTGCATTAGAAAAAACAAGCATCACAAAGATGAAAAAAAACAGTAGGTAATAAATTCGCTCAGAGAGAATTGGCCCCAGGCCTGGGAATTTTTCAATATATCCTAGACCGCCTTTAAACATTAAGTAACCGATCGTGATATAACCTATAATGAAGCTCATTATAGTTAAAGTCATCAATTTAGATGTTTTCAAAAGCGAGAAGAGCCTTTGCTGAGTTATGCGGATGTTGGCTCTGGCGAGGATTCTTAACTGATATGTAAAATTGAATCTTGGCGATTTTGTGTTTTGCATTTTACCAAGAAGGCAGGACTTCAAATGAATAGCCTTTCAGGTAAGATGTTTCAGGGATCAAAGGATTTACTGGATGATCAGCTCTTTGGTTGTATTCCGCTATCAGGCGGAGGTTTCTTTTTGAGTCAACTGATGCGCTTTTGATCATGTCTAGAAAAGCTTGATCAGACACATGATGTGAACAGGTGAAGGTAGTCAGAATGCCACCTGGTTGTAGGATTTTTAAAGATCGAAGATGAATTTCTTTATAACCACGCATCGCATCTGATAAAGATTTTTTATTACGTGTAAATGAAGGAGGATCAAGTATTATTAAATCGAAATTACGTCCTTCTGAGTCATATTTTTTGAGTTCATCAAAAACATTAGATTGTAACCAGTTGATATTTTTTGCTCCTGATTTATCGGCGTTGATTTGCGCGGTTTGTATTGCTCTTTCACTTATGTCAATTGCTGTGACTGAAGTGGCACCATTTAATGAGCAGTTAAGCGCGAATCCTCCCTGATTAGTGAAACAGTCTAAGACATTCTTTTCATTAGCTAATTCTGCAATTTTTTTGTAATTATCTAACTGATCTAGGTAAAGTCCTGTTTTTTGTCCGGATAATAAGTCGATAGTGAAACAGGTTTTGTTGTGAATAAGTTCAAAGGAGTCAGGTTCTTTTCCTCTAAGTATTTTTGTTTCTTGATCGAGTCCTTCTGCTATTCGGCTTGGAGAATCATTTCTTGCTATAATAGCCTTTGGTGAAATTGTCTCCATCACCGCACTAGCGATGCTGTCAATTCGTAAATCCATAGCTAGAGTCAATGTTTGTATGACGGCATAATCACCGTAACGATCAATTATTACGCCTGGGAGTCCATCGCTCTCGCTCCATACGATTCTGCAAAGGCTAAGGTTTATGTTAGTCCTCTCACTTCTCCAGCTAATGGCGCGGTTTATTCTCCTAGTGAAGAAGTCAGTATCGAGATCCTGTTTGCGTCGAGAAAATCTTCTAGCAACGATTTGTGATTTGGGGTTATAAATAGCTGATCCTAGCGGCCTGTCTCTAAAGTCCTTAAGTGATACCACGTCGCCAGGATTAGGATTTCCAAATGTTTTTTTTATTTCATTCGAATACACCCACTCGTGACCATGGAAGATCCGTGCGCGTGGTTTGATAATGAGTCCCGGCATTCCGGTAATTAATCATGCATCATTGCACTTGGTTCAAGCGGAGATGTGACAGGAACTTTAGGTTCAGGATAGATGAAAGATTTTCCTTCGTAATTTCTAATAACTATCTTGTTTTCGTCTCGCTCGATGACGTATTCGGGGTTAATTGGAACCTTGCCGCCACCGCCAGGAGCATCGATAACGAATTGGGGGATGGCATAACCTGTAGTGTGACCGCGTAATCCTTCGATTATTTCAATGCCTTTAGACGCCGATGTTCTTAAGTGAGCTGAACCGCTTATGAGGTCGCATTGATATAAGTAATAGGGGCGCACCCTGCACTGAAGGAGTTTGTGAACGAGCGCTCGCATCGTTGGAATGTCATCATTTACTCCTTTTAGTAAAACGCTTTGATTTCCTAAAGGAATTCCAGCATCAGCTAGTTGGTTCAACGCTTCAGAGACTTCTGTAGTGATTTCGCGTGGGTGATTTGAGTGAACGCTCATCCAGAGCGGATGATATTTTTTTAGCATGGAGCACAGACTCGAAGTTATTCGTTGTGGAAGAAAAATAGGAATTCTGGTTCCAATCCTAATGAATTCAATATGATCAATAGAGCGCAATCTTTTCAGGATTGCTTCTAGTTTGGAGTCAGAGAATAGAAGAGGGTCACCGCCGGAGAGTAAAACGTCTCGGATAGAGGTGTTGTTTTTGAGGTATTCGAATGCCGCTTCATAATTAGTTTCAAATTCTTGATCTCCAGCACCGCTAACTACTCTGCTCCTAGTGCAATATCTGCAGTAACTGGCACAGCGATCGGTAACAAGGAACAGAACGCGATCAGGATACCTATGAACTAGACCAGGGACTGGCATGTGGCTGTCTTCTCCACACGGATCAGTCATTTC
>JAAZZC010000268.1 GCA_014239335.1 Verrucomicrobiales bacterium | reverse complement strand
GGATTCGGTGACGAAGGATTCGGTGACGAAGGATTCGGCGATGATGGTTTCGGCGATGATGGTTTCGGTGATGATGGCTTCGGTGACGATGGCTTCGGTGACGCAGGTGCTGGCGAAGGCGCTGGCGAAGGCGCTGGCGAAGGCGCTGGCGAAGGTCAAGGTCAAGGTCAAGGTCAAGGCCAAGGTCAAGGTCAAGGCCAAGGCCAGGGCAAAGGTAAGGGCAAAGGAAAAGGACAACCCTCTCCATTTGCAACGGAGGGACCAAGTGAAGAAGTGTCAGCAGAAGGAACTTCATCTACAGTTGCTAAGGGTGATAAAGTTGCTCGCAGCAGACAACTCAATCCCAGCGGTTCACGACGCGGCAGACCTGCAGTCATTCAAAATTACGAGAAAAGTTTACCTCCGGAATTTCGCAAACAAGTCAAAGCCTACTTGGAAGCAATAGCTGAGCAAAAATAATGAAACTAATCACCATTACATTCACTATTATCAGCGTACTGGCCTTGGGCAACATTAATGCCCAAGATCCCCCATCACAAAGCGTTGGCGTTGCAAGGCTCACTCCAGAAGTAAGGACTGCAATCACAAAGGGCCTTCAATACCTTTCAAAAGAAGGTTCACAAAGAGCCGACGGGAGCTGGGGAGGTGACCAGAACCGGGTAGCTGAAACTTCACTCACTCTAATGGCATTCATGCTTCAGGGACACGTCCCTGGCCGAGGTGAATATGGGAGAAAAATGGAAAATGCGATCGAATACCTCATTAATAAGGGAAAGGAGCGCAGAGGATATCTTGGGACACCAAGAAATCATGCCGGCATGTACGAACATGGATTGGCTGTCCTCGCCCTTTCCGAAGCTTGGGGACAAAGCAAGAATCCAAGAATCAAGTCCGCACTGACGCGCGCCGTAGATGTTATATTGCGAGCACAGAATAAAGAAGGAGGATGGCGCTACAGCCCAGAGCCTAGGGACGCTGATCTTTCTATGACTGTTATGCAAATAGTTGCACTGAACTCCGCCAGCGAGGCCGGTATCGCAGTTCCTCAAACAACAATAGACAAAGCTGCTGAGTATGTTCTTTCGTGTCAGGATCAGGGCAGTGGAGGATTTAAATACACAGCAGGGGGCGGAGAACCAAACTTTGCAAGAACTGCTGCCGGAGTCATGTCCTTAATAATGTGCGGTCAACGCGATTTAAAAGCGACTCAAAGAGGCATCGCTTTTCTCAAAGCCTTTCCCGAATCCAAGTTCAAAAGTACTAATCACTTTCATTATGCTCATTATTATGCAGTACAAAGCATGTATCAGTCAGGAGACGCCGACTTCAGAGCATGGTACCCAAAGATCTCAACAGAAATTATTGGAAAGCAAAATAAAAACGATGGAAGCTGGAGCGGATCGTATGGCCAAGCCTATGGCACTTCATTATCAATCCTGATCCTTGGTGTCCCCTATCGGTACTTACCAATTTATCAGCGTTAAATGTGAATGTGAACCATCCCTCCACATTTCAAATCTTCCAAAAAATTCCGACTGTCTTGCCACAGGCAGTGATAATCTTTTCGCTGATCTTCTTTCAACTCAGCGCCCCCGGAGCGCCCGTGAGGCCATCAGGAACAATCGGATACCTTCAACAACTCAACGAAGAAGACTGGATACTAAAAGCCGAAGCCCTTCATTATCTTTCTGAAAATAAAGTCCCAGAGGCCCTAGAAAGCATCCTTAAGATAACCAAAGACGAGAAGGAACGGTCATGGATCCGGTCCAGGGCCTTAGTGGCTTACTGCAAAATTCAAAATGGTCAGGACATCCCTCAGATATTATCCACATTCGCCTCATCCTCTGATCAAGTACTTCGGGAAGGAGCCGCTGAATCGGCTGGATTAATCAAGGGAAATAAGGGAGTGGATATTGTACTGAAACTGACCACCGATAAAATGAAACCCGTTCAATTCAGAGCACTGGCCTCCTATTCCAGAATCATGGGAGAAAAGGCATGGCCCTTAGCTCAAAAAATGACCGAGTCTATGACCGAAGAATTAATTCCATTGGCTGTCGAATCCTTGGCCCTCATTGGGAATCAGGATGCCTTAGAAAGGCTAAAAGAATTAACGAAGTCTTCAACAAACAAGAGAGCATTGATTGAGTCTCTTGATAGGAGCAAAAGCCCTAAGACCGTACCAGTCCTTCTAAATATACTTGAAAAAACCAGCACTGATGACGCTAATTTCGCATATATCATCTCAGCTCTTTCTAAGAACAATAATGAAATCCTTTCAAGTTCCTTAAAGGACCTGATCAAAACAGGACGAGACAGTGCACTCTTTGCTGCTGCCCGAATCATTACAATTCTCTTTCAGGATCCAGACCTTGGCAAAGAACTACTATCTGCACTAACAACCACTAGTGCTCCCGAAACCCTCGAAGCAGTGATGATTGCCCTCGGATCAAAAGAAATGAATCCTGATTCTAATAAAGAATTCTTTATTACTCACCTGAAAAATAAAACGCCTGAAATAAAAATTCTATCAATCCTCTGCCTCAGTCATTGTCGCGAGGCCAATCTTTATACCCTTCTAAAGGAAACTATCAAGGATGATGAAAGCGGCGTATCAATTGCCGCCATCAATGCTCTGATGGAAGCGCCGCTCGAAGATGCACCGACAGGAACATTGGTATCTTATCTTGAAGATGTACTTGTCAGTACTGACAACGTGATACGCAAAGCCGCATTTGAATTACTCGGACATGCCGGCAACGCTGATGACTTCGAACCCGCACTAGCAATGCTCGGCGAAGCCCTAAGCGGCACAGATACGGTACGAAGAGAAGCCGTAGCGCAAGCATTGGGCAGCATCGCTCCCGACAATGGGATTGCAAACGTTGCCAGAAGGCAAGGATATGTTTCAAACTGGATGGTCGTTGGCACGTTTCTCAATGATAAAGAACATAAAGCGTTTGCAAATGAACTCGAACCTGAAAATGGCATTGATTTCGAAAAGACCTATCCTTCAACGTATGTTTGGGCCTTGCAAGGAAACCAAAGAAGAGATGGGGAAAAGCCCATAGAACGTGAAATTGGGTGGTCAGAAGCCAGTGTTAATAAAACCAACGGGATGCTTATGATGGGGCCCCTCCTTCCTCCCCCAGGAACATTCTCTATTGCTTATGCTGTTTCCGACTTTAATTCAGAAAAGGACCAAGACCTTTTCCTTAGCTTGGACGGAGATGACGCCTTTAAGGTCTGGCTGAATGGAGAAAAGATTTCCGAACAGGTTGCTCCTTACTTGCACAGGCAAAGTTGCGTAGCCTCTCAAGGAAATATAAAAATCAAGCTCAAGAAAGGAAAGAACAGGATCCTAGTAAAGAGCGCCAACATTGAACACGAGTGGTGGGTCAGGGCCCGCATCACCGATGCAAACAACAAGCCCGTGGAATTATTCTGAGGTGAAGGTTATAAGCTTATTTTTCTGCATTCTGGCAATGATATTGGCGAATACCATATCAGTTGCCAATGATGATCTATGGAAAAAAGCTGATGAAGCATACAATAACAATGATAGCGAAACTGGAAATCGTCATTTAAAGCAACTCATTGAATCTGATCCAGGGAATGTAGACCTGACAATCCGTTGCTTAGAAAAAATCTACGAGCGCGGAGACCGTAATAACACCCAGTCCAGATGGATGAGATACGTAACGACAAGGATAGCAGCTCTCGAAAGACTAGGACACATCTCAGCCAACTCTCTATTGTACCGTGAAATTATCGCACAAGGGCTGACTCAGTACCTTACAGATAGAAACCTATTCGTCGCTGCGGAAAGACATGATGATATAGCAGAAAGGAACCCATATGATCTTTTCTGGAAGTCAACCAGAGCAAGCGCACATAATTCCCTAGGCCTCTCAAGCACTAGAGACCAATATGAGGAATTAAAGAAAAACAAAGACATGAATCATCCTGACCCTTGGATCAGAGAAAGATGGGTCAGACTCAAGGAAATCTTAGAAAGTGATTTTAGAAAATTACCTCAACCGATTCTAAAACCCTTAGAAGGCAGCCCAATGCCAGACCTTTCTCCCGATGATCCAGACGGTCGTTGGCAACAAGTCATCGAACAGCCTGCGGGAAGAGTCGCTCGGCAAGTTGACCGGCTAATTGGAATCACTCTACTTCCAGAGTCCATTGTCCCCTGGCGAGACATGACAGGAATCCTTGATGCATCCAGAGCACTTGACTTACACCTGAAAAGCTTCCCCGAGAAGGAACTCTCGAGCCTTCGAAAGATACAAGAACGTTCATTCAATCGTGAAAACTTAGAACCTGATTTCACCAATCAAAGGGCTCTAGATCTTTTCAGACGTTACCCATGGTCTACGAGTGCTCACAAGACACTTTTAAGAACTGCTAATCGAAGTCTCATTGCGGGACATGCCCTTGCTGCTCTACGAAGTTTCGAAGATCTTATAGATCACGCGGATGATCCTAAAATTATCAAATTTGCAAGAACTGGAAAGTGGATCGCTCTGTCCATGGTTGGAGATCGTGATTCCTTAGAAAAGGAAATTAAAGGCTCTGATCCTGATCAAGAAATGGTCTGGATGGATAAAACTCTCAAGGCAAGTGATCTGGGCAACCAGCTACTGAACACAATACCAGAAAAGAAAGCTGATCCGGAACCTCTACCACTGAGCGAACTCAATCCAAAAGTAATTCAAATCCCTGCAGTGACTCCCTGGTTCGGCGGAGGCCATACCGGAGGAATGGTACTAGATGTACAAGTCATTAAAAATAACCTCCTAATCTCCAGCCGCAATCATTTGGCTCTTTACAATATAAATGACACATCAAAATCAATCTGGTCCCAGCCAAGGTTACCAATGAATGATGACCGGTCCAAACGTAACATCTTGCCGGGTTATTTCGTTCCCGAAGTTAAGAATCAGACAATCTATACACGTTGGGGATTCAAGGCCATACCTCAGGGCATCGCAGCTTTCGATTTAGCATCAGGAAAAGCCAAATGGCTCTATGACGACTTTGGATTCGGCCCGGGACAAAACCCAAACATTATACCAATCAGTGATCCAGTCATATCTGATGGGCTCATCTATGTTCTTATCTGGAGTTCCCACGGAGGACAAACAGTTCAACTCGCATGCATCGAAGAAGCCACCCAATCCCTCGTATGGATGACCACCATTGCTCAGGCAGGAAAGTCCAGCGACATTATTGGGAATTTGGAAAAGGCTCGTGATGTGACGAGGACTTTCGGCAACAGAGTAAGTCTGGACTCAGGATCAATTTATATTAACAGCAACGCTGGCCTAATTGCCCGTTGTGACCCTAGAGATGGGAGACCGGACTGGATTCACTATTACAATAATAGCCCAGGCGCCGGGGCCGGGGCCCTAGGAAGTCATCCGGTCATCATTGATGATCTAGCCATATGCATGACAAAGGATTCAGGGAAGGTCTTCGCTCTACAATCTGAAACTGGAAAAGTTGTTTGGGAAAATACCTTGGCCTTAGGAATTGAATATCTAGGAAGACACGAAAATTACCTCATCGTCAGGGGCCAATTCTCTTTGGCTGCAATTGATCTAAAATCAGGAAAGACAAGCTGGCATACCAAAGTTCCCGAGAGATCGATTGGCCGGTCTCAAATGATCGGTTCCTCCATATATCTTGCTAGCACAAGAGAAATTACGGAATTTGATGCTACCACCGGAGCAGTCAAGGATTCAAAGCAATGGAATCAAAACGTGGGGCAACCACTCTCTTACCTAATAGATAAAAATTCTATTTACGTGATTAGCGACAGCCCCTCCAAAGGTGGAGGACTCGCCGTCTCAGAACCGCTAAATCCAAATGCAACCCCTGCCAATAAAAGCCTATCTTCAAATATAAAGCGGCAATGGACGCTCATGCGCAATGATGCCAGAATCATCAGATCCCCTCACGATTCACCATTGACAAATCATGCTTTTATTCTGAGTGAAGGATTACTGGAATGTGTAGAAATATCATCAAAAGGCGCTTTGAAATGGAGAAGATTCATAAATGCAATTCAGCCGGCGTTCCAAGTGATTGATAATAAACTACTACTTCTTACAGGAGCAGGCGCGAACAGACACGCTGTCGCATTTGATGGAATGAGTGGGAAGATCATCTGGGAAACAAAGGTTCCCGCCCAAGCTAATTCCATGATGAAGTGTGGAGATGTAGGACTCATGCATGACAAGAGAACTGTCCTATTCGCTTTTGATCCAAATACCGGAAAAAGGTTATGGGAAAGGCGGGTAGCTTTCGGTAATCACACTATACCGCAATGGGACGGTAAAAAAATTCACGTTTTTCAGACATCAATGGGACGGGCCCCATGGCACCTGGAAATAGATCCGAAGAGTGGCCATTTAATTAATGACTATGATGTCAACATCACTAACGACGGGCAAAAATATTCTGACGGAAAATTGATCGGTAAAGGCTATTACGAAATTAAATTTGATCAGGTCAAGGCAAGGTACTTTAGGTTAGTAATGCTTTCAGAGGTAAATGGAATGGGATGGTCCTCAGCTGCTGAAATCCATCTCGGAGGTGAAGATGATAGAAATATTGATCGATCTAAATGGAGGGCCCATTACGCTGATAGTTACGAACCAAAGTCCAGGATGAACACTGACCTAAAGAATGTCTTTGACGGGAACCCCAGCACCTGGTGGCATACCCAATGGATAGGAAAGATTCCTCCTCATCCTCACGAAATACAAATTGACCTTGGAAAAGAATCCATTTTTAAGTCCCTCCGTTACCTCCCGGCAGTGATTATTAACAATAACGGCATGATCAGTGAGTACGAACTCTACGCAAGCAATGATCCTAGCCAATGGGGACAACCAGTAGCTAAAGGAATCATGGTCAGGAAACTCTTCATTGATAAGGCTCAATTCTTCGATGGTGGCGTTGTTTTGGAAACAAGGGACCGTAAACACGGTAAGCGC
Source organism: Verrucomicrobiales bacterium (assembly GCA_014239335.1). GTDB lineage: Bacteria > Verrucomicrobiota > Verrucomicrobiia > Verrucomicrobiales > DEV007 > EC70. The sequence goes on along the minus strand of JAAZZC010000268.1, from coordinate 32,634 downwards.
AACCTCTACAGATATGTGTTGGACGGGGAAAAAGCCACTCCATTTGCGATTAACCATGAAATGATCAGCTGCCATGGCAAATACATGCTTGCACTGACAAGGAACGAAAAAAATCAGGAAGTATTTGTTATCCTAAAGCCGGAAGATCCCTCCTATAGGTTTGAGATTGGGTCCGGCATCCCCTTCGACAGGAACCGTATCATCATAGAAAATGATATCTTATGTTTGCCAAGCCACAAACTGATCATAGCTAATCTGGCTCAAAAAAGATTTATAGTGAGCCCGACTGCTGAGAAATCCCCCATCGATGCACATGGGTTCTTTGTTAGAACCTCCCAAAATAAACTTATGAAATTCTTCAACGGAGGAGACAAAGGAGCTCCAATGTATTTTGTAGATATGAACACAGGTAACATTCAGCAATCGATCGTTGCAGAGCAGACCGAGGCCATTAGGGACCTTTCCCCCCAGCACATTGATCCTAACCCTAAGTTTGACAAGATCCTCCTCCTCCGAAGTGATCTCGGCATCAGTGCTTACACTTCAAACTAATAGATTTTGATTACTCTGCCGGGCGAGATGGGTCATGATAGATTTTGACGTCAATTTCGGAAGATCCGATAATTTCTTGGGCCCTCTTGAGTGCGTTCTTCGTCGCCAAATTAGGGTTTCCAAAGGATCCAGGAAAAATATTTTCCTTTCCTATGAAATCAACTGCTCCAGAACTTTCTAATACCCTGGAAACATCTTTCATTACTCCACTAATGATGAGCTCACGACCATTTCTCTTCAGAAAACACACTAACTCTTCTAGAGCAATGACGCTCGTTGCATCCAAGTGCCTAGCATTTTTCATGCGAAGTATAATGACTTTTAGATTAGAGTCACTTGCTGTTGCCTGAATCTGACTACGGAAAATTTCAGCGGCACCAAAGAAAAGCTCGCCTTCGACGTGGACAATAGAAATTGCAGGAAAACTACGAACATCCCCACTCTTGATTTCATTAAGTTGACCACTTGATCCAAAATCATATTCAACGAGTTCCGGACGGGCTGCCTGTCTCAAGAAAAGAGCCACTGCAGTTCCTGCACCAATAAAAATCGCTACATGTAGCGGCATAATGAGAGCAGAAATAAAAGTCACTAAGAAAGTGACTGCGTCCGAGCGAGTAGACAAAAGGCAAATCAAAAGCTGCTTCCAATTAATGAGTGAGATGGCAACGGCAATGACTAGAGAAGCAAGTGCACTCTTCGGGATATAATTAACAAAATCAACTTTAAGGAAAACCCAAAGTCCCATCCCGCAAAATAATGCAGAAAACACACTGGAGAATTTCGTGGCAGCACCACTAGAGTAATTTAAAGCCGAACGGGTCAGCGAACCAGATGCGACCATCCCGCTCAAAAAAGCACATCCCACATTGGCAATGCCTGATCCAAATAAATCATGGTTCATTTTTAACTCATCTCCACTACGTGAAACGAGAGATTTAGAAACTACTGATATCTCAAGAGCAACTAGAAAGGCCAAGCCAAAGGCAATGCCTGATAATTCAGCAATTTTATCAAAGAATCCAGAACCTGTCAGAATCGAAAAGTCAGGGAAGAGGCCCCCTCCTCCTTGCTGATCATTAAAAGTATCAATGGATAATGAATTCGGCAAAAACCAATTCACCAAAGATGCTACGAAAAGACTAATCGCGAAGGTCGGTAAGGTCCTGAAGGATCTGCGCAAAACAAAATAAAACACAAAGGTCCCAAGACCAAGAAACACTGAAGCAAAATTAGACTCACTGATTCTCGATACGGTCCCAACAAATATTGTAAAGAAAGATCTACCTTCCCTCGCAGGATCAATGCCAAGAACATAGCTAAACTGATTAGCAATAATTAGCAGTGCCGCGCCAGCAACATACCCGATAATGACAGACCTACTCACATACTGAATAAGATCTCCAACTTTTAAAACCGAACCTATGATTAGAAGAGCAGCCACCATAATAATCACTAACGGCATATGATCGGCAGCCGAAGAAGGATCAGGATATGCAAGAAAGTAACTGAAAATCATAAATGCTGTCGCATTCGTGGGCCCGAGAATAGGATACCTAGATCCAGAAAATAGCGGAGAAAGTAAAGCCGCCACAATAGAACACGTGATGCCAAATTGAATCGGAAGGCCCGCCACCAACGCATAGGCCATCCCTTGAGGAAAGGCCAATAAGGCGACATTAATGCCTGATCTCAAATCATTTGAAATCGTATTTGAAAATTTTCCCCCATCTGATACTGGCCTCAAAGAGCCAGCATCATCAGTCGCTATCGACATGCGCCTAAGCAATTGCATAGCAGATCGGAGGACACGTACCGTCCTTCGAGAAAAATAATGCCGGAAAGAATTCTTAGAGCGCATATTGCGGTCAGAGCGTAGTTAATATCTTTTCACCCTAGGTATACCGCAAGGCATTTTATTTATTTTAAGTAATTTCAAGATCAAAAAAGTCCCGGAACACTTCCAAATACACCTGACGTTTGAAGTCCGCGACCCACGCCAAATTGAATTCCTCTGGGTAAATCCAGCAATAGTTTGTAAATTCCGGCTTTTCCTCGCCCAGATCAATGTCCTTGTTTTTGCCATTAAATCTGCACCTAAAGTAAGTTTGTTTCTGACCGAGGTAGTGTTTCCATTTGGCATGTCTCTTGTCAAAATTATAGCGATATCCTTCACGCTCCTCTATGATTTTATAGAATTTCGCAGAAAGGCCTATTTCTTCCCTCACTTCGCGGTAAAGAGCCTCAACAATCTCCTCGTCCTCATCAACTCCTCCTTGAGGAAATTGCCAAGAATCCTCACAGTCAGATCTTTGGCAAATAAGAATCTTACCATTTTTTCTCTCGAGAATCAGAGCAACGTTTTTTCTATACCCTTTTCCAGAATGTTGCTTTTGAGAAAATTTGGAGGAATTTGACACAAATTAAGATTGGGAAACTGATCGTTTTATAAAGAAAAATCAAGTGCATAGATCCTTACTTTTGAAACTTTCTGCATTGGGAATCATTGTTGTTCTTTTCTTTGGCATTCAAACTGTTCGCTGGTCTGGTGAGAAAGGAGCCAAGAAAGCGCATAAACATTTCATCCAATACCTTTCCGATCGTCGTTGGAGCAAATGTTCCCGAATGATTTCTGAACTATATGATGACCAATGGAAATTTAATCGTAATGACATTTCCCTAGCATTGAGAGACTTTGGACGACATTTCTACATATCATTAAGTGTGGATTGGAAAACGATGTCCGCCACAAAAATGAAAGGATCACACGCAATAAAAGGGGCCATGAGAATTGAAGGATCCGGTAGTCCGGCAGCTGATTATATAATTAAAGAAGCAAGACCTTATCTAATTGATTCTTTCACTTTTATCTGGTCCCGATCAGGAATTATGCCCTGGTCATGGAAACTGGAAAAAATCAAACATCCTAGCATAAAGGTTCCTCCAGGCTATGTGCCAGGAGACCAATCATCTTCTCTTAAATGGTAACTTTGACAAAGAGACCTCATCGCCGCATAATTAAATATCAATTTAATTGGAGAAATCATTATGAAAAAAACCATTCTCTCTCTCCTCGCACCTACTCTACTATGCATTAACGCACTTGGGCAGGGAACGGAAAACAAAACAGACTCATCTTCCAGTTCTATACCGACTAGGTTCTGGAAAGCCTCGTTGCCTGGTGGCGAATACATGGTATCGCTGAGCAGTATTTCCTCAATCGCAAAACACACTTACATAGTGGACGGAGCAGCGAGAGTTTACGAAGTCACGGTCGCGGACAAGAGCTCAGCCATCGCAAGGTTCTACTTTATTGAACCGGTCACTGATCAATCGCCTCTGAACGTTGGTCAGGTTGTCATTGATAGAATCAAGAGCGCTTCAAAGGAAGCCACTAATCGGGTCGGTGCTGGGGACGTCTGGGATCAAGTAGTAAAGAACTATCCCTCCTCAACACACGCAAAAACAATGGAGTTCCGTCTAACTGTCCGCTCAAACATTGACGGCTTGTATGAAAGCGTGGCTCGAGCTTGGGAAAAGGGCAAAGGTGAGAACTTTAAAATTATCACAAAATAAAACAGCTCGCCATTTCATTGGTTACACAAAACTAACATCCATTCCAATAGCCTCATGGAGCACCTCCATGTATTTAGATTTAGGAATATCAATGGCCCCAAACTGGCTAAGGTGAGGCGTGGTCCACTGAGTATCGAGTAAAATAAAATTTCGTTTTAATAAATGTTCAACTAAGGAAACGAGAGCCACTTTGGAAGCGTCACGTTTTCTTGAAAACATGGACTCTCCAAAAAAAGCTCCACCGATCGCCACCCCGTAAAGGCCCCCGACCAGTTCACCTTCGAACCAGCATTCCACCGAATGAGCATACCCTCTTCCCTTAAGGTTTAAATAACTCTCTCGTACCGTTTCATCAATCCAAGTCTCTTCGCGCTCCGCGCACCCATCAATAACTTCACCGAAAGATGAATTAATGCGAACATCAAAACGACCCGAACTCATGATTCTCTTCAAGCTCTTGGGAACATGAAATGAATCGAGCGGGATAACGCCCCTAGGATCAGGACTAAACCAGCCAATCTCACCCTGCTCCATCGCCATGGGAAAAATTCCCATCCGGTAAGCTTGAAGTAAAAATTCTGGATTTATTGAAGACACAATAGAAACTTAAACAATAACACTGATCCTTGTCAGGCAAGTGTTTCAATGGCATTAAAATAGATAAACTGTTGCCTATAACCAAATAATTTTTAATGGAAAATAATAATGCTAAAGACGAAAGCTCTGCAGAGGTCCGTTGTTACTTCGTCCGTCATCGAAATGCACTCGTGGTGAGAGGGAACTTTGGCCCTGTTTATATGGACCATTACCTTCACCTAATGCAACACCAAATAGCCACGAGCCCAGACAAGGACCAGAAGTTAAAAGATGCATTGGCAGGAATTGCCCTGCACCTGGCCTCTAGGCCTTGGGACGAAGTTAGCGCATGGACCATTCACTTTTGCGAACCTCTAATGAACCTGTTCGTTACCGGCAACAGTAACGAAGGTAATATCATAGGCAGATTATTTACTGAAGGAATTAGAGACGATAAAACGAACCTTTTCATTACTCAGATCAATAATTTCCCGAAAGAACCTAGGCGCAGCGCAATTGATTTCAAACCCTCAGCAAGCATCTTTCAAATAATTCAGGAATATTACAAACAAAGTGAACAGAGGCTCGCTAGGTTTTTTAATTATTCAGAAGAGGAATTTGTTTTCATTTCAGCTCAACCTGAGTGCGATGAGGATTGGCTACTGTCTTTAAATGATGAAGCAATCAGAAGCCTAGATGAAGACGAAGAGTTAAGCTTGCTCGAAAAACGGCATTATAGTTACAGATGCGGATGCACAAAAGAACGCATCCTCAACGCTCTGGCAACAACCTCCAAGGATGAGGTTTTGGGTAATAAAGAAAGCGTGAACATTGAATGTCCCCGCTGTGCGGCGATCACTACAATTTCCACAGAAGATTTCGATCAAATGAAAGACTCAGGCTAGTTTTCGTTGATCTGTGGAAGACGAATATCTTCAACCAGATTTTGAACCTCCTCTGGAGGATCCTTTGCCATTTTAGATACTATAAAAGCTACAACAAAATTCACTATGGCCCCAACTGCACCAAAAGCATTTGGTGTAATGCCAAAGAACCAGTTATCCTCCATGCCTCCCATATAGGATGTGCCGGGGATAAACATAATTCCTTTGTGCTGGAACACATAAAGTAAAGTCACACCAAGGCCGGCAATCATTCCCGCAATGGCGCCCTCACGATTCATTCTCTTTACAAAAATCCCCATCATCAGGACAGGAAATATTGATGAAGCCGCCAAACCAAAAGCAATGGCCACGGTCCCCGCTGCAAAGTCAGGCGGATTAAGACCAAAATAGCCAGCGAGCAATATCGCTCCAACCATGGCAATCCGGCTCGCATTCAGTTCCTGCTTTTCACTAATTTCCGGACGAAATATCCCTTTAAGCAGGTCATGCGAGATGGATGAGGAAATCGCAAGTAACAACCCTGCAGCTGTAGAAAGCGCCGCAGCCAATCCTCCGGCAACGACAAGCGCAACGACCCATCCTGGCAATTTTGCTATTTCAGGATTTGCCAAGACCATGATATCCTTATCGACCTTGGTCATCTCATTGCCCTTCCAACCGTACTCAGAGGCGACAGAAGCAAATGATTTATCAGCATCATTATAATACTGAATTCGTCCATCACCATTCTTATCCTCATGCTTGAGGAGCCCGGTCTTCTCCCAGTTCTTAAACCATTCAGGACGTTTCTCATACTCAATGTTCCCAGAAACTTCTCCAACCTTATCGACCTGAATCGTCTTGGTGAATTTCAATCGAGCCATGGCGGCGACTGCCGGCGCCGTGGTATAAAGAATAGCAATAAAAACCAAGGCCCATCCCGCTGACAAGCGAGCGTCACTGACCTTCTTTACCGTAAAGAACCTAATAATAACATGAGGGAGACCCGCAGTGCCAATCATGAGGGAAAGGGTATAAGCAAACATATTTAATTTACTCCCCATTACACTGTTAGTGTATTGGCCAAACCCAAGCTCAGTGATCACTGTATCCAGTTTTTGCAACAATGGCGTGCCATCTGAAACGTTTCCAAGTAGGCCAAATTGAGGAATCGGATTACCGGTCAGTTCCAGTGAAATAAAAATAGCAGGGACCGTATATGCAAAGATAAGAACAACATACTGAGCAATCTGGGTATAGGTAATACCCTTCATCCCACCAAGGACCGCATAGAAAAACACGATTCCCATTCCAATAAATAATCCGGTATTATAATCCGTTTCAAGGAACCTTGAAAACGCAACTCCAACACCCTTCATCTGCCCGATAACATAGGTAACCGAGACAACGATAAGACAAAGAACAGCTACTAATCTTGCTGTTTTTGAATAAAAACGCTCACCAATAAATTCAGGCACGGTAAATTTTCCATACTTACGCAGATACGGAGCCACCAGAAAGGCCAGCAGCACATAACCTCCAGTCCATCCCATAAGGAAAACTGATCCTCCGTAACCAGAAAAAGCAATGAGCCCTGCCATTGAAATGAACGATGCGGCGCTCATCCAGTCAGCAGCCGTAGCCATGCCGTTGGCTATTGGGCTGATATTTCCACCCGCAACATAAAATTCCTTAGTAGACTTAGCCTTACTCCAAATAGCAATGCCTATGTAAAGGGTAAAAGTAAAACCGACGATAAGATAGGTCCAGGTTTGAACATCCATTATGACTGCTCCTCTCCTTTAGTTTGAACTTTCTCCTCGTTCTGACAAGTACCCGTAAACTCACGATCGAGCCGATTCATCAAACGAACATAAACAAAGATAAGAACCACAAACACGTAAATGGAACCTTGCTGAGCCATCCAAAATCCGAACTGCGCTCCTCCAATTGAAATCTTATTCATTTGTTCAACAAAAAGAATCCCACAACCATAAGAAACAACAAACCAGACTACCAATAAGCTCAATACACAGGTGATATTTTTTTTCCAGTATTCCTGCCTTGTCATCCCTGAACCTAAAGGGCTCGAGGAATCCTCAGAAATTTCAGGTTCACTTTTTTGATTATTCATGGGGCTATGTATAAAAATATTTAAATAATTATTAAATCACTTTGGGGTAAAAAGCACTTAATCCTAACTTATTATTAATACAGACTTTTATAAGCCCTTAAGTCTTCTGATCTCAGCACCCTGTAATAGCAGTTTTTAACTACATCAGTAACCGTCAATTATTTTACATGGAAGCTCTAATCAAAGCAAGTTGATACAGTAACTTGATACACTTTTTATTGTTTCCTGCATCCTGCATCCCGTTCAGGGATCAGTGAATCAAGATGCCTGCACCCCCCTTTCAATCTCTGAACACAACAACAAAGAATAAGAGTACGGGGTTCATGAATTATTTTTAAAAAGCTTCAAGAAATGAATCAACAGATTCGAGTCCTGCTGGACCCACTGTTTATTGCGTCTACTTCAGACATCGTCGGGGACGGAGTACTGGTTCTTATTTTGCCTCTTGAGCAACTTGTTCGCGGGTCCTGAACCCTCACCGGCAAACTGTTCGGTCTTGTCATCGAAAGCAAGTTTGGCATGACCGACTCGGGTTGCGATGTTTCCCAGGTGCACCAGAGCGGTGCTGGCGTGAAGAATTTCAACGTCTGAATTAGGAGATTCGCGCGTCTTGATGCTGTCGATGAAGTTCTTTTGATGCAACGGATCGGGATGGCGGCCGTGCATTTCGGCGGACACTTTCCCACCCGTAGTGAAAGCCTGCCATCCTCCGCCATGCCGGCCAATCATCATTTGCTCTTTCGAGCCGTAGAGTTCTATCCGCGTTGCACAATGCGGCCAGTGAGGAAAGACGTCCGCGTTGCGATTGACTATCTTTTTCATGTAAGCGGGGTAGTTGGTATTCTCCACCGTCATCACCATCCCGGGAAACTCGAACTGGATGACCTGGGTATCAGGCACCTCCGCGTCGTCGTCTTTAAAATGTAGACGACCACCCGTTGCCGCAACCGATCGAGGCATCCCGGGATCCCCTAGCAGCAGGCAAGCCAGATCGATCTGATGAATCCCGTCGTCGGCCAGATCTCCACCAGAGAAATCCCAGAACTTGTGCCAGCCGGCGTGGAAGATCCCAGAATGGTAGGGCCGCTCCGGCGCAGGACCAAGCCACCGCGCCCAGTCGAAGCCCTTCGACTGCGGTTGCGAGTTACCTAAACGATACGGCCCGCCGGCCTTCAGGTTGTAGATCTTGGCAAGGTGGATGTCGCCGAGCTTGCCGCTGCGAATGTACTCCAAAGCAGCCAGATTGTAGGGCGCGCTACGGTTTTGCGTTCCCACTTGCACGATGCTCTTGTGCTTGCGCGCGGCCTTCACCAGCATGCGGCCCTCGAACATATTGTGAGAAAAAGGCTTTTCGACATAGACGTCCTTGCCGGCCTGGCAGGCCATGATCGCGAGGGGGGTATGCCAGTGGTCAGGCGTCCCGATGATGACCGCATCGAGATCTTTTTCTTCGAGTAAGTCTTCGACACGTTTCAGCTTCTTTGGCACTTTCCCGTGCTGGTGCCTAGCGATGGCTCGGGACGAGCCTTCCAGTCGACTGTCCAGCAGGTCGCACACATGCGTAATCTGTGTGTCATCGCGGCCCGCAAAACTAGTAGCGAGCCCAGTGCCACGACCGCCACAGCCGATCAGAGCTAGGCGAACCGTCTCGCCCGGGCTTCGAGGCGCCGCAATGGCGGGAATGGAAAGAGAGGCCGCTGTCGCCGCTCCTGTGCGTTTCAAAAACCGGCGGCGGCTCGAGCCGATGGAGGCGTCTTTGAGAATGTGATCAGAGAGCGTGTTCATTAGTGCAGGCTAACAGATCCCGCCCGATCCTCAAATGCCAAAAGATAAAGTAAAGCGATCCATGAACCATTAACAGCTATAAAAATCTTAGGTATCCATGAAGCCTAGAAATCCGATTCACACGAATGAACATAACCGCACACAAGAAACCCCAAGAGAAGGCACCCTTGCCGATACTGGTGACGCACTAAAATTGTCTCTAGGATCCGGCAGACTTTGTCCGTGTCCGCCTACCGTTGAGCATGGTGCCGATAAAGGTGTAGCGCACACCAACCTCATAAATCAAAAGCAGAGGAAGCGTTGTAGCGACACACACAATCAGAAATTTCGGCAAGCTGGGCATGTTCCAGGTACTGACTATCGACTGAAGGCACATGATCACCGAGAGGTGCATGATATAAAGCCAGTAAGAGGCATCGGAGAGGTAACGGATTCGCGGATTTTCACCCGAGAAAAAATAGCGGAAGAAACCAATACATCCTAAGACCATCAGCCACGCGTAGGCAACGGAACAAGCAGCCAAAAGTTCGTCGTTTTGTTGGCTCTTGACTAGACACAGGCCTGTAAGGAGCGGGGGCACTGCGAGCACAAAGCTAAGCGGCCAGACTTTGCCCGCCTTGGTGTTGAACCAATCACGTCCAAAACAAAGGGCCCCAAAGAAAAAGAAGACCGCGTAATAAAGAAGGATAGGCGGCCAAGGAAGAGCCCCGGTCGCGGTAGCAGGACCAAAATTCTCCTTCATCAGTAGCTGTGTCAGAAACGTAGCCGGCAGTAGCCAAAGCCAGCACACTGGGGAAGTAACCAGCCTGTCAGGCAATGCCTTTAATTTCAATTTTCCTATCGACCACGTGATCAGAATGAACCCCACCACTAGCCAGATCAGGTAATAAAGGAACCAGAGATGATGGAATACAGGAGCAAAAAATACCATTAGGATCAGCAAATCAAGGTCGACTCCGTGACCCTCCTCCGCGCCATTTTCCCTGAGCGTTTCCGCAATTTGCGGGCGGGTTTCCCGGATGCGCTCGTAATCCAGTATCAACCCCATGGGGGCCAGGAGCTCGCCAACATAGTCGTAAACCCACCTGATCTCCTTCCAAGGGCCCCGTACCATGTCCAGGGCGGTTGATCCATCATTATTTTTAATATTGGGATCTGCGTCCGCTTCCAACAGGGCCTCGACAATTTCAGGATGGGCAAAGAACGATGCCTTCAACAGGGCTGTCGAGCCGTCCTTTTCCTTCAGGTTCAGGTCTGCGCCGGCCTCAATCAATACCTTGGCGGCCTCCACTCGGCCAAAGACGGTAGCGATCATGACTGGCGTGGATTGATCAGCCCCGCGCTGGTTCAGGTCCGTGCCGGCCTGGATGTGCCACTCAAGCGCCCGGAGGTCTCCCATGCCCGCGGCCCTGCCGATATCAATCGCGGCCTCGGGATTATTCTTTGCCCGTGGCTTTCTCTCCTGTTGGGCTTGCCTAGCAGGTTCATCCCGGGGTGTTGTAGCCGCCCCCTTCTTGTTTTCTCCAAAGTGACCCGAGGGAACAACGAAAGCCTCCATTCCCACAACTATCATGAATATCCAGGTAAGGGGCACAAAGATGGCAAGGGGCAGGAGAATCCTCTTGGTCCGGTGTTTGGCCAGCTGCCTGAGCCCGCGCTTCCTCCAAAGCATTGCCGTGAAAAATCCGCTCACCAAAAAAAACAGCGGCAGACGAAACCCATGGATGGCATGCAGCATGAACTCGTAGGGACTGTATGTCTCCGGCACCTCCAGCCCGACCTGCGCAAGGAAGGCAGCCAGCAAGGCCGGCACATCAAACGCCGGTTGATGCAAATCCTGCGCTGGCCAAATGGGCATGGGGAAAAACGACAATGCCCCGTGCAGTACGATGCCCAGCAGCATCGCGAAGGCACGCAGGGCATCAAGATAATGATAGCGTTGCGCTACGGTCGCCGTAGGTGCATTTGTCTTCATCCAGCCAAACCCTAACACCCTATTAATTTCTAACCAATTACAAAATCATCGATAATTTTTGTGTGGGAATTATTTATTTCCTAACCTCGAAGTAGCTGTTCCTAGGCGTCACTGTTCCCTAATATTCTTAGACGCTATTGCTCCCCTGTACTCGGCTACAGCATAGCTGAGTCTATACCAATGCTTCCCGTAAACGAAAATGCCTATACCAAAAGGTATGAGCAGGATCGGGAAAAATAAAAGCGCGGGAACTAACGCGTCTGGATCGGGCACTACCCAAGAAATTCCAAGGGCTAATGAAATACTGAATGCAAGAAAATAGCCAACTGCTAATTTTCGATGCTTTCACAATTCCACCTGTAGAAAAGCATACTCCTCCTTCATCTCCTCTAGGGGCATTTCCTGAAGTTCCATAGAGCCTTTATAGCAGAAGACGCTGAACATTATCAATCCAATCCATCGTACTTTTTGTAGCTTACGTGTTGCACTTCCTTCAGGGCTTTTGCTACACGACCCCATTTTTGTATCGGCTACTTGATACAAAGTTGATACATTACTAGAGATGAAATGCTCTTAAATAGCATCAATACCCTTCAATAAATACTGCTATTACAGTGTAAATATCACAACTTATCATTAATTCCAATATGTTGCCGTGTAAATCATTAACACGTAAACGTTAGGAGAATAAAAATATATTACTGCAAAGATGTCAGGAACAGAAACCGATAACGTTATCATAAATGATTTTACTCAATTGGGAACAAAGCCTCATTTCGGAGAAGAATGCCTCATCCTGTTACCAAATCGCATCAGTAAATCTGACCTCCTGATACTCACCGCGGACATTACCGCCGCTGAATCAAAACCGATCCTGCTACTTGATTCATCTCATTCAAGAAATGATGAACTAGAAATAGATTCAAATGATCCGACCGTTACTTCATTCGATTTCATCTCCGGATCCGATGATGAGTTAAAATCCATTATTGAACCTTTCAGAAATAAAGAAAACACTATCATTTTCATTCCAGCCAAAACTTCAGTTAAGAAAGGAGCTAATTTTCATTTTCCCTCCAATGATTTGAGAAAAATTCTTGGACTCAACATTCCGAGCATTCCCATTTTCATAGAAAGGCTATCAGAGACCACTCTATCCATTGATAAGAAAAAAAGAACGATCCATTCCTATGGCGAAATCCTAAGAGAAGCCGATCTGACAATTCCAAGCTTTCAGGAATCTCTCCTTGTGGCCGGAGAAAAAGCATTCAGCAGTCACGATATCTTTAAAGATTCTCTACCCTATTCGATCATCAAGGGCCTTAAACGTTATGGATCAAAGACCACTATCTTTGATGGGAATGACGGCGCTGAACTCGTATTCACTTCAGTTTTTGCTGCTGCAGCAGCACTGAGCCGCGTAATCAAAAAAGAAACCCAAAAAAATCGTGTTGGCATTGTACTAACACCAGGCAAGGGAGGCCTGATTGCAAATCTAGCAGTTCTGCTATCAGGTAAAATCCCAGTTAATCTAAACTTCACTGCAGGATCTGATGCCATCACCTCTTCTATGGAACAGGCTGATCTGGACAAAATCATAACGGCAGGAGCATTCGTTGAAAAGTATCCAGGGTTCCCTTGGCCCGACGACAATAAGGTCCTGTTCATTGAAAAAATTCTGCCTCCATTAAAGAAAAAGAAGAAAATCATTTTATGGTTCATCGCTTTGAAATTTTTCTCTCCGAAAAGACTAGCTTCAATGCTGGGCATAGCGAAAGACGGCGGTGACAAGGAAGCTGTCCTTCTGTTTACCAGCGGGAGTTCGGGAAACCCTAAAGGGGTAGTACTCACTCATCGCAATATTCTCGCCAATGTTTCACAGTTCGGCAGCAGGCTCGATCTCAGTAACGAAGATAAGATCCTGGGATGCTTGCCGCTCTTTCATAGTTTCGGATCAACGGTTACGCTCTGGTACCCCATGCTTGAGGGAGTTGACCTTGTCACCTACCCGAGCCCCTTGGATCCTCCTAAGCTCGCTGATCTTATTCAGAAACACAAAGCGACTCTCCTCTTAGCAACTCCGACATTTCTAAGAGGTTACATGAGGAGAGTAGTTCCAGAACAACTTGAAACCATTAAGTATATAGTGACCGGCGCTGAAAAACTACCCCAAAAACTAGCAGAAGCCTTTTCAAAGAAGTTCGGCAAGAAAGTAATGGAAGGATACGGACTAACTGAAACTTCACCCGTTTCAAATGTGAACATTCCCGATGTCGATACTGAAAATAATGAGCAACTGATTCCTAGCGAACGGTTAGGTTCAGTCGGTCAGTTTTTACCCGGAATTGCGGTAAGAATCACCGACACTAATGACGATACTCCGATGCCTATCAATCGGAGTGGGATGATTTGGCTAAAAGGATCCAACATTTTCAAAGAATATCTGCATCTCCAAGATCAGACTAACGAAGTCATTAAGGATAAATGGTTCAGGACCGGAGACATTGGGAGGGTCGATGAAGATGGCTTCCTCTTCATTGAAGGGAGGCTATCAAGATTCTCAAAGATCGGCGGTGAAATGGTTCCTCATGAAACGATAGAGGCACATATTAACAAGACCCTCGGTTATGACTCTGATGCTGAAAAGAGAATCGCCATCTTAGGAGTCCCTGACGAGGCCAAAGGTGAGGCTCTAGTAATGCTCAGTTCAGTCGAGATGGATAATGATTCGATAAAAGCACTTCGACAGAAACTTTTAGATTCTGGTGTAGCTGCCCTTTGGATTCCTAAGAAAATAGTGAAAGTTGAAGAAATACCTTCCCTAGCTTCTGGTAAACTCGACATTAAGGGATGTGAGGAACTGGCAAAGGTCTAATAGAAATCTCAAGCAACTCCTTCATCGTGGACCCTCTCTCCAAGCGGTTAATTAATTCAGGGCCGATCCCGTTCAGGGACTTCATGGAAAGCGCTCTTTATGATGATCATAGCGGCTACTATAGTACTAATATCCGAGAAGTAGGCAGGACTGGAGACTTCTCAACCTCAGCCACACTGAATAACTCATTGGCAAATGCAATAACTGTCTGGATCGAAAGAATATGGAGGCAAGATAAAGACCTTCCCCACTCAATCATTGAAATCGGTGCAGGCAACGGATCCCTGGCTAAGCAAATAATTAAAAGGATCGGTTTCTGGTCACGACTAAAACTTGATTATCATATCGTTGAAACATCAGAACCACTTCTTAAATTACAAGCTAAGCGGCTCGGAAAAAGAAAACTATTTCAATGGCACAAAGATCCGGAATCTGCTCTGAAGTCTTGCTCGGGCAAAGCCTTGATAATATCTAATGAACTAATAGATGCATTCCCTGTGGAATTAATTCAATGGGAACAACAAAAAGAAAAGTGGCGAAGAGTGATAGCTCTTTCAGATAATCAAGAATGGACCACCAGTGTCGGCGATGATTACGAAATTCCAAAAAAGTCCTCTCTACTAGAATCACATATTTTTAATGACGGACAACGCATCGAAAGACACGACGATTTCGTTAGATGGTTTCATTCCTGGATAGAATTCTGGGAACAGGGACATATGCTCACTATTGATTACGGCGACGATTTCCCTACTCTTTATAAAAGACGCCCCAACGGGACTCTACGGGCATACTTTGCACAAAATCGTTTCGAGCAAATCCATGAAATTCTTTCAAGACCCGGGCACCAGGACATTACCTCGGACATCGACTTCACGGACATCAGAAAACGCATACTTATAGATGGGTTAAAGGAAATCAAGTATCAGACCCAGGCCGAATTCATTGCAGAGCATGACATTAAATCATCTCCTGGGGATCCATCAATCAATCCGCACGGGGCAGGAGAGGCTTTCAAGGTTCTTTGGCACCGTAAGACCTGAATAATCCAATAAAATTCACCTCTTCGGCAGACAAGCTCTTGACATCAGGGGCAGCAAAGAAGATCTCTGAGATAATGAAATTTGCACTATGTAATGAAACCTATGTTGGCTGGGATTTCGATGCTACTTGCGAGCACATTGCTAGTAGTGGTTATGATGGAGTTGAAATTGCACCATTCACCCTCAACGAAGATCCAAGAGAGATCAGCGAAAGTGATGCTACCAAGATTGGCGCAAAAGCCAAATCAGCAGGACTCGAAGTGGTTGGACTCCATTGGCTCCTTGTCAAACCGTCTTGGCTTCATCTCACAACTGATGATCCTCTTTTGCAAAAGGACACAGTTAATTTTGGAAAGCACCTTGTCCGCACCTGCGCTGCCATGAATGGTAAAGTCATGGTATGGGGAAGTCCAAAACAGAGGAACATTCTTCCTGAGTGGAACAGGACCGATGCAATTGAACGTTCCGTTGAAACTTTATCTAAGATTTGTGAAACTGCATCGGAATGTGGCGTCACAATTGCAATGGAACCATTAGCACAAGTAGAGACTAATTTCCTAAATACGGCGAAGGAAACAATTGAACTCATCAACAAAATCGACAGCCCTGCCTGCAGACTTCATCTCGATGTTAAAGCAATGAGTGATGAACAAAAATCTATACCTCAAATAATCACAGAAAGTCGTGACTACATTGCGCACTTCCATGCCAATGATCCCAACCTAAGGGGACCAGGAACTGGAGAAGTTCAATACGGCCCCATCGTTGAGTCCCTCAGGTCTGCAAATTATAAAGGCTACGTTTCGGTCGAAGTTTTCGATTACAGTCCGGATCCTGAAACCATTGCAAAAGAAAGCATCACCTTCCTCAAGGAAGCTTTTAGTAAATGAAAAGGGTTCACCCCTAAGCAAGTGAACCCTTGAATATAATTTACAAAAATCCAATTAAGGGATTGAGATCCTTTCTCCAATCCGGATAAGGCTACCACTAATACCATTAACCTGCCTCAGAGCCGCAACCGACGTACCGTAGTTGCGCGAAATACTATAAAGAGTATCACCTTTCTTTACAGTATGAACACTTTGATTGGATGCATAAGTTTTGTTTGGCTGAGGCGAAGGCGGCTGAATAACAATGTCACCGCTGCCAGGAGGAACGTAAGGGTCCCCTATTGGCTGACTGTAGAAATCATCCCCTCCCCCAGACTGCGAAGCATAAACATTATTGTATTCCTCAGCTGAAGCATAAGGATCACTGTAAGGCTGCCCTCCCTTGCCCTTGTAAACAAGGGGCCCCGTTTTGTTCTGCGTACAGGAAATACTCAAAAGGGGAATTAAAGCAATTGATGTAAGGGTCGTAATCTTCTTCATAGTCACAGACATTGTTTGTGTGAGCTGATATTTTACATATCCTAACTAGATGTCAAGGCCGCGTTCTAATTTCGAGCCTATAATGGAGGAAAAAACATCATTTATTTGATCCTGAATGCATAATTCAAGAAACACAAAGGCCCCCAAGGCCATGTCGTCAATTTAAGAGAGTAAACTAGGACTACTTCTAGCGCCGATTAAAAAGCTCGCGGATCCTATCCACGTCAACGTCCTTTGGAATTTCTCTATTACCCCGGCGTCCACCAAGATTTAAACCCTCTAGAGCCTTTTGAGCATCATTACGATTAGAACGTGCTGGAGAATTCGTCCCCCCGTTTTGTTTTTTCCTAGCAGCAAGCGCTTCAGCCTCTTTCGCCGCATCCTCAAAGGAGCTAGGCTCGACTTCACCTGAAAGATAACCTTCCAATTCTTCGAGCCATGCATCTATGTCCTGATGATCGGGATTACTTTTGACTAGGGAAACCATTGCAGTTAATGCAACTCTTTTCTTTCCTGCTCTGAGTAAATCAAGGTACTTGGCCCACTTCAATTTTGGGAGTGTCTTATTTGTAAAATTAATTTCAGCTTCCGTGCTATCGGTTGCTGCGACTAAAGTAATCTCCTGAGAAATCCTCTTATCCCATGCCGCAGTCAACTCCTTGACTCTTTCAGGTCTACGATAAATAGGGAAAATCGTAGACTCGTAAATGCCGCTGATATCCATAGGTGCACGAGGCCAATTTCTGAGAGTGGTTAGTGTAGATTGCAAATCATAGACTTCTGCAAAAGTTGAACCTGTGGCCCCTGAAGATAAGATCCTCTTGGATTTACCAAGGTAAGGATAAGCTGATAAGCAATTATCCATTAGAGTAGTTAGCTCAGGAACGAGTGACTCCTTACTCTTATCTTCAGGAATTTGCGCTGCCCTAAGAGTGAGGACAAGAAACTGTAACTGTAACCGTCTGGCCGTTGAATGCTCCCGTGAACTGAGATTATCTTTATTCTTGGACTTCCAATCACGGTACTCTGATTCCTTAGCTCCCTTCCTAGTAAAATTGATTTCCTTGTAACACTTCAGATAAAACTCATATGCGGAAATTGGGGAAGAGGATGCGGCTCGGAATGCTGATATCGCTGAAGCGTGAACTCCGAAGCGACCCTTCTTTACATTACCTTTTATGTCTTTAATTGTTTTCAGCATCTGCGCCTTTTCCGTAGGAGTGAGGGGCTGGTCCTGCGCAAGCAAAAGCGACGATAAAAAAAGAAAAGAAAATCCCAAAGTGAAGAGTTTGATAGGCTTCATATAAATAAAATAGATGCAAGGGGTAAAATAATCAATACTCGCGTAAAATTTACATAATGATCCTATAATCCTTTAATAATAGAATCTAGGAACCATCATTCAGCATAATATCCTCTCTTTTCCAAGATATCCCCGATCTTTTACAGCCAATTCTTCAGATATGGCTTTAATCCTCTCAGAAACACTTATTACCGTTTCGTTTAATGTAGAAGTACCCGCAGTCACACCCACGTCCTTAACACCTATAAACCAATCAAGAATTAGATCTTCTGGCCGTTCCACCTGAACGGCCCTAGATCCAAGCCCTTCCACTGTAGATACCAATTGCGAAGTATTATTACTATTAGAACCACCAACAACTACAATTAGATCACAAACCTGACACAAATCTTTTACTGCCTTCTGTCTGTTCTTAGTGGGTGAGCATACCGTATCAATGAACCTCACTTCGCTGTTGTTCCTCAAAAATCGTATCTTCTCAACCAATTCATTAACCCTGTCGGTGGGTTGAGTGGTCTGCGAAACAATGCCTATCTTTCCTTCATACGGCACATCAAATATATCCTCCTCCCTTTCAATTACTATTGCTTGCGGAAAATCTCCAATAATCCCATTCACTTCAGCGTGCCCCTTCTTGCCTATAACCATAGGAAAGAATCCAGAATCAATTAAAGAAGCAAGAGATTCATGCACCTTGTGAACGAGGGGGCATGTAGTATCTACCACCTTCCTGTGAGGCGAGGCCCAACGGGATCGATCAGATTCAGAGGCGCCATGCGCAGTAATTATAACAGTTCCCTCATTATCTGTTATGGGGTTGTTCAGATTACCTTCCTTGACCCCATTCTCAGTTAATTCCTGACTAACCACCGGATTATGAACTAACTGACCCAGGACCGTAACATCATTTTCATCATATGTGCTTCGAGTTGCCGCCAAAGCATCCCTCACACCAAAACACATCCCGTAATGAGATGCCAAATGTACATTTACTCGACTCATTAT
The DNA here is from genome assembly GCA_014239335.1 of Verrucomicrobiales bacterium. Lineage (GTDB taxonomy): Bacteria > Verrucomicrobiota > Verrucomicrobiia > Verrucomicrobiales > DEV007 > EC70. The sequence goes on along the minus strand of JAAZZC010000268.1, from coordinate 13,556 downwards.
TTCTTTTTCTATCTGCATTTAATTATATACTTTGCTCCACAAAGTATTCTTACAAAAAAAATTAACTTTCTGAACTTCCTTGCGTAACAATTTGCTCAAGTAGCCCTAGATACTCCTTGAATGCCTTTTTCCCTGAGCGCGTCAGTAAATATTTTGTTATCTTACGGCCTTTAATCTCCTTCTTCGTAGATACATAACCCACTTTCTGAAGGGACCTTAGGTGAGTAATAAGATTCCCATCACTCATCTTTAATTGATCTTTGAGCTCTTGAAATTTCCATTCACCTCTGGAGGCTAGCATTGTCATTATAGACAATCTGCCTTTTTCATGAATCGTTTTATCTAGCTTATCGAAATCAATCATATCAAATGCTCTTCAGGAAACAGGATCTTTTTCCTCCTTGCGCAAAAGAACACCAAACCCATGGAGCAAATGCAAAAGCCCAAAGGTTAGCATCATTATCATCGCACCGGCACCGAGCGTGTTAATTCCTAAAAGCGCAGATATGGCAGGACCGTATTTCATCCAAACCAAAAATATGATACATCCAGATATTAAAAACGCCCATCCTAATCGCCTCAATGAACGCGGTGCAGCAGCACCCATTGACAAAATGGCAACACCGTAGCAAAGGACCCAGACCAGAGCACAAAGCTCAATTTCCTGTTCGACTACTTCATAAGAAATAATCCCACCGGCGATAGCGGCCGGAGCACATGCAAAACACGTATGCTTTAGTCCGGAAGATAAAAAATTAACACCTTCCTTCCTGGCACGCCTAAATAATAGAAAACCATTGAACGAATCACCAATGATGAGAGCAATTGCCCAGGTCCAAAAAAACTTATACCCGCTCACATAAATCTCTACCTGGTCCTGATAAAAGAAATAAAAGCCTATCGACATTGCCAAGAATCCACCGAAAATCGCCGCCGGTGCTGAAAGGGCTCTGTACACGGTGGCCTTTTCCATCATTCCTCGAATCACCTTCAAATGCTCTAACGCATGGTCTGAATCTTTCATTGCATTAACTTTGTATCACAAAGTTAATGCAATGAAAGGATTTTTTTCCTTTTTATCCAGCCGATAATTGGCTCGAGCAATCGGAGAGCATTAACTACTAGTTATCCGCAATCCATAGTTCCAAATGCCTTATTAGCAGGAATTATAAATTTCCAGTAAGAAATATGATAAGATTCTAAATTTTGCTCTGTTTTGTATGTTATTTTTTCAGATATTTAGTAATATCAGGGCATTATCATTATTTCCGTAATTAAAAAGAATTGTCAGCAATTGACTCTTCCTTGATGACCCAAGACAACCCATTTGAGGCTTCCATTTTTGACCCTGACTCATCACTTCAGTCAGGTAAAAGTATCTCACTTTACCCTACGGAACTTGACTTAATTAAAGACCAAATCCTTTCTTCCAGCCAATCAAATAACCAGAGAGGCGATATTTTAATGGTAAGTTCACCAAACGCAGGACAAGGAAAAACCTACCTCATTGCTGAGGCCTTAAAAAGCCACTCTACCATCTCGACACCAGTCCAAATTAATCTATCGACTGAATCTGAATGCAGTTATTCTTTTATTCTCCAACAAATAATATTCTTTCTTTCAGATAAACCCTCTGAAAAGTCCCTCTCGCCATTAGCAGCAATTACTAGATCATTATTTGCTGACCTTATATGCAATCTCGTCACCAATGAAATTGTGCCGGTCGAAAACAAATCAACGGCCATTAATGGTTTGAAACAGCATTATGATAAAATGCTCAATCTTAAAGACCACTCATCACTCATCGCTGAATGGTTCAAGCAAAACATTACGGCTCTCTTTCCTCATCTAGTCACTGCTCTCATCAATAAGACAGGTTTATCAAATGGATCCTGTGAATTTTGGATTGAGGTTCTCTATGGATGCGAACTTGATAGCCCAGAACTCATAAAAAAAGAAATCAATTCACTGACCGATAATGATGCAAAAGTCCGTATAGAAGAATTCAACACATCCATCACTCAGGACCAACCTCTGATTCTAGTCTTCGACCACCTTGATCTCATATATAAGAATACTGACAATAGTCTAAAAGTAACACAACTGTTAGTAGACATTACTCAACAAGCTGTTGTACCTTTGGTTATTCTGGCAATCAATGATGATCTGTGGGAGACAACATTCACTACTGCCATTCCTTCGGCTATCAAGGACAGGGTAAACGAAAGAAACATCCGGCTCAAAGGGATATCTGTCCATGCCGCTAAAGAGCTGATCAGCCACCGCATGGAATGCGCAAATTTAGAGCCTGATACTGCCAATGATTTTATTGATAGGATAGATTTGGAAAAATTTTATCAATCATCTCCCAAAAAGAACCTTCCCTCACCTCGCCAAATCCTACGAATGGCATCATCGGAATGGTTAAAGAGCAGAACAGACAAAGTCCTACTGAACAACCCTTCCACTACCAAAAGACCGGAAGTTACTCAGCATTCGACTCCCTCGGAAACTTTACTGCGAATTCAGAAAATGATGCGCTCGGTCAATCAGAGAACCGAATCCAGCGCCATTCAGTCTGTAGGATCCATATCCAATTCACCTTGGAAGGAGCCTGATAAAAATGCTCCAAGCTCGGTCAAGGATTTCGCCGATCAAAGAAATGAATTATTTTCGGGCGGGCAAAGCCTATTCGACACCGAAACGATCCGCTACACCCTAGAAATGGCGGGCAGAAGATCTCCCATCATTGAATATAGAGAATTTGATGTTCATGGAGATTCTTCGGCATCCTCTTGGCTCTCACCTGAAATGGAAATTATCTTCGGATTTGAGCCAGCAGAACGGATCCCGTACTGGAGAGCCTTAGTGGATCAGGCAGAAAACAGCCCAATGGAAAGCTCCAAAGTCATTGCTTTCAAATCTCCTGAAGAAGAAAATTTTGAATTTGATGCATTGAACGGAAGCGCAAGAAAAAATCTCGATGTTCTTGAATTAGATCGCGAAGAATTAGCATCGATCGCCGCAGGAAAATCCATCATAAATGCTTCAAATTCTGAAGAAGAAACATTCTCTGAAATCGCGCCTGAACTTGAATTTCTATGGCGACGCATTACACGCCCCGTCAGGAACCTTTCCTCAGAAAATTAGTTGAGCTCTGGCTTTTCAGGAAAAGAGGATAACATTTTATAATAAGGCCCCATCGTAGAAAGAAGCTCCTTCCACAAACTTTCATCAGCATCTAAGCTGGCCGCAATCGGAACTGGCTTCCTAGTTATCCAAGAACGTTGCTGAAGCTCATACTCAAGCTGTCCTTCAGACCAGCCAGAATATCCAACGAATGCCCTAATAAAAAAACCTTCCCGCAACCTATGTAATGCTTCCTCAGATGATAGATGAGTATCAAAACCAAGCGCCTCACCTTGAGCGTCCCAATTAATAGAAGCAAAAGTCAACTGATCAGAACTGACAGGACCTCCCAAGAAAACAGGCAAGTCACCAAGCTCTCGCATCGCATCTATCTCGATTAGGTCTGAAACTTTTTTCCCCATTGGTTTATTGAGGATAAACCCAGCTGCCCCGTCATCATGCTTGTGGTTCGTGAGCAAGAGAACACTACGCTCGAATCCAGGATCCGCTAATGAGGGATCCGCAAGAATCAATGATCCTTTTAAACATATTTGTTCAGGTTCTTTAAAGCTCACTTCTATTTGTATTTAATTACCAAATCTGAATTTCATGAATAATTCAAATCCAAATTTGATGAATAATGTCTCATTTTAGACTGTGAGTAATCCTAATATAAGGTAATCATTAAATCATGCTTGAACTGACCGAATTACTTAATTCCGGAAATAATCTGAATCAGAGCCAAATTGCTATGGCCGCAGAGGCATTACTAGAAGAAAATAATGAAACAGCTACTAAGACTGAATTTCTCAAGGCCCTCTCAGCGAAGGGAGAAACACCGGCTGAAATAGCCGCTTTTGTTGAAGTTTTTTTAGAGCATGCAGTTGATCCAGGTTTTCGACCGGAAGACTGTAACGGCCCTACGATTGATGTTTGTGGGACCGGGGGAGATAAACTGGATCTTTTTAATATTTCCACGGCCTCCGTCTTTGTCTTGGCAGCAGGTGGATTAAGCGTATTAAAACATGGGAACCGAGGAATCACTTCCAAGAGCGGAGGAGCAGACGTACTAGAAGAACTTGGAGTCCCTATTAATCTGCCCGTTCCTGCTCTGCGTGAATGTGTTCTTAAAAACGGTGCAGGATTTTTATTTGCCCCTCTTTATCATCCCGCCTTCAAAGCAGTGGTCCCTGTACGTAAAGCACTGGCCGAGGAAGGAATAAGAACCGTGTTCAATCTGATCGGGCCTCTCCTGAACCCGGTCCGCCCAGACTATCAATTAGTCGGAGTTTTCGACTCAGCCTTCACTTCTCCTTTTGCTGAGATACTCGGACGGTTAGGCAGAAAAAAAGCCTGGGCAGTCCACGGAAAGGGGCAGGAAGGAGAAGGGCTCGATGAATTATCTCTTTGCGGAAAAACTAAAGTTTCAGAATGGAACGGAACCGATGTCAACGAATCCGAAATCACACCTGAAGACCTTGGCCTTGAGTCTTGTGCTATTTCTGAACTTAAGGGAGGCGATCCAAAAGAAAACGCTTCCATACTAACCTCCATTCTGGACGGAACAGACTGCGGGCCAAAGCGTGATATTGTTGCTCTTAATGCAGCCGCTGGATTCGTTGTTTGCGGCTCAGCATCTAATATGGCTGATGGCTTTGAATCGGCACTTAAAGTCATTAAAGACGGTCAAGCGTTATCAAAACTTAACGCACTAAGAGACTTCAGCATTTGAGCATAAATACTTATTAAATAAAGAGCCTAGGTCAGGCCTCACTCTTTCCATTGACCAGGACGCCTCTTCTTCGGAATCTCACGCTTCGGAGGCCGATCATTTAAAAAAACATCCTCTGTCGGGACTTTCTCGTTAACAGATGGACTTGGCTGGGCATTCTTGCCTCGGCAGTTCTCGCAATACTCCTCCCCACTATCTGCGACCCTGAAAATAAGATCATTATCATCATTTTCAGTCTTTCCGCAACTGGCGCAAAGATGCAAAGCCTCATTTTCTGAAATCTTCGCCGCATCAAATTTATTTCGTCTGACGGCGACTTGGGCTCTCATTTGCATCGACCTTTTCATTCCCGGCACAAAAACGACAATAAAATTACCAAGAGATATGATAATCGATAGTCCTAGCCAGATACTACTAATCCCATCCACAACAAGTATGCCTCCTGAGAAAAGAGCAATCCAAAATAACTTCACTGGAATGATGCCAAAGAGCCTCACCGTGTAATGCGGATTATATACAGCACAAGCAAATAGAATAGACTCAATCAAAAGAAAACTACTCATAGCTTGTATTTGGCCAGGAATTAAAAATTCCGCAATCACCATACAAACGGCCCCACCAATCAAATAAAGAGTCAGCCTAAAACTCCCCCATATACTTTCCAGCATACTGCCGAGAAAAATTGAAAAGAAAACGGCAAATAACATGAAGATAATTCCATTGAATCCAACCCCTACTGGTGGAGGCATTATAACAAAACTGACAAGCCTCCACACTTCCCCATTTAAAATCATATCTCTATCAAGATAAATTTTTAATAGCAGTGCCGGATCATTACGGACCGAAGTAAGGAACCATACCAATGCCTGCAGACCCATGATAATCTTCACGATCCCGGGAACCGCGATCCAACCAAATTTACGCTCTAAACGATCAACTACTGGCATTATAAATAGTTAAAGACCTTCGACGGTATTTAATAAATAAGCAAGGCCTTGAAACTCTTCTTTGCTCATTAAAATAATATTAATCAGTACCCTATTATTTTTGCTTTTCTCTTATCAAAATTAATAAAGATTCGATCTCATTAATTAAAAGTAATAAGCTCCGGTCATAGGCCATTCGGAGAGCATTTTCAGCCAAGGTTTTGGATTTAATAGAATCACCAGACTCAAAGTGCGCAGCCGCTAAGATTCTTATAAAATCAGGGTTCTGACTCGCTCCAGGAGAACTCATGAGGAACTCAGCAAGTCTGACCGCTTCCTTCCCATTTCTCAACTCTTCCTCTTCAGCAGTCGCTCTTATCAGAGCAAGTCCACGAAGAGCAGGGATGGTTTTTGAATTCAACTTAAGTGCTCTAATAAATGCCTCGGATGCCGGCGAGGACTGACCAAGAGCATAATACACATCACCTAACAGGGTCAAAGCATTCGGATCAGTAGGAAATTTATCAACTATTCCGAGAGCCTCTTCAATCGCATCTTTATTATTTTTGGCCTGAGCAAGGGCATAGATCTTTCTCATAAGCATACTCTTTGAACTAGGATTAAGATGCAAAGCCGCTTTGAATTGAATGAGCGAATCTTTAAATTTTTTCTCTTCTGCGAGAATTTCACCTAGAAGGAAATGAATTTCCGATAATTGGGAGGACTTTCGAGAACCTGGATCACTTCCAGGTATGATCTTGTGAGAAGAAATAAAATCCTTAAGATAATCTCTGGCTTCATCAACATAACCAGATCTACGATATACTGACGCCACTGAAATCGGATCCTTCTTGAATCCATTGCCAACCCAAATCCCAGTGAAAGGTGACGATTCACGCAGAGCCACTTGTGGCCCAAGGCCCATCTGTGATTGGTCTTGGAGCACTTGGTCCACATCTACAAGTCCCTTGTAAATCACAGTCATCCAGGAACCCTTATCAATTAGAAAACTTGTTGGGACCGGGAGGTCACGGTGTTGATAAATCGTTTCCATAATTAATGCGTTCAATACGCTAACAATACGCTCATCAGCGAACCCAGCCATTCCAACATAACCTGAATCTTTCACAATCGATTTGATCCGCTCGGGTTGAAAATCTTGACTATCCGATAGCCCATCCACTGAAAGCGCCAAAACTTTCATTCCTGCCTCACTAAAACGTTTATTGGCAGCACCAAATTCCCCAAGCTCCAAGATACAAGGGGCACACCATGAAGCCCATAAATTGATTAGAACCGGCCCCTCACTCGTTAAGTCATCAATAAAAATAATTTTTCCATTCGTGTCCTTATATTTTAATTTATCAGGTAATTTTAAAGGCTGCGATAGCCGGATCCTAGCAGTCTCAACCGGGTCAGGCATAGTTTGTGTCGCAGGAGCTAAAGCACTCTTAATGCCTGTCAATGTAACAGGCAGTGCATCCGTTACCCCTTGATTGATAATGAATTTTCCACCCGGAGATATACCGACAAATGACTCAGTTTGACCAGAAGGCCACCGCACCTTCACTGAATTAATCTCACCTGAATTACCTAGGCCAAAGTGAAGCCACTTGCTTGATTGGCTCAAGAAACTGTCCCCAGCATAAAGAGTACGAAAGAGGGTCCGGGATCCGACCTTCATTTCAACCCTGGCACCCACAGGATCCCTCGGACAATTCTTTTCAGGATCACCATAAAGCCGCAATGTTACCCACCGGTTACCCGTCCTAAGATCATTCCTTAACAATCGAAGGCGAGGAGCCGTCCGATTCGTAACACAGTAGTCAGGATCACCGTCATCATCTAAATCGGTAATAGCAAGGCCACGGCCATCATCAAGAAAATCTAGACCAAGCGAATAAGAAATTTCAGTGAACTTACCATTACTGAGGTTGTAAAATGCAGAGTTACGTTCGTTACCACTGAAAGAATTTCCTGACCGAATGCGTCCAGCGAGTTGGGAGAAAGAATTCAAGTACGAACTGTCAGGAGAACTTGTCTGAGATAGGGGTGATTTCGACACGACCTGTCGCCAGTAAAAGCTTCACAAATCTCCAGAGTCCTGCTGCGTAATAAAGCCATTTGCCACATATATGTCCTGATAACCGTCACCGTCCATATCCCCTAGCCTTGATGACCATGCCCAGCGCCCGACGCTGACCCCAGCACTGAGACTAACATCACGGAAAGAACCGTTGCCTATATTTTTGTATAACGAATTCCCACGCGCGTGTCTCCTGTAATAGTCCTTTGTGATTTTATCAGCTCCCTTATGAAAACGATCCTGTGAACTTATCCTGTGCCCCGCAGAGGAAAACATATTGCCTACATAAAGATCAGGCTTGCCGTCATTGTCATAGTCTCCCCATGAAACGGACATACCTGGACCCACATCAACGACTCCCGTCTCCTCGGCAACGTCCTTAAAACGAATCCTTGATCCCTCATTCGTATAAAGATTATTCCGCCCAAAATCATTCGCCACATAAAGGTCAAGGTCTCCGTCATTATCATAGTCCTCCCAAGACGATGCATAACTAAATCTACGGTTATTTTCATCAAGACCTTCTTTCTTGGTCACATTACGAAATGCCCAATTACCATCGTTGCGAAAGAGTGCATTCCTGCCCCCGTTATTTGCATCGTGGTAAGGAACTGGCCTTGCAAAGAGGTGATGCCTATTGACTCCGGGTCTCTTATTATAGCAACAAACATAGAAATCGAGATCTCCATCAACGTCATAATCAGCTGCTGATATTGAGTAAGGAACCGCCGCCGGAAGAACCATAGAAGCGCGCCTAGTAAAATTGCCTTCCCCGTCATTATCCATGATAACGACACCATCAAGGACACCTGAAATTAAATCCTGGTCCCCATCATTATCCAGATCAACGAAAAGATTACCATGGCATGAGTCTAGGAAATCTGTTCCTGATGCCACTGATCGGTCCTCGAAAGTCCCGTCACTATTCCTGATATAAAGTCGGTTCGGCAACCCACCAGGTTGGGCCACATACATATCATCCTTCCCATCGTTATTAATGTCCGCAACGGCTACTCCTTGCCAACCTCCAACATCAATCCCCGTCAACATTTCCAATCGCCCGGTCCAATGATCCTGTCCTCGATAAAATTGTTCAGCAAATTCAGGCACTTCACCTAATGAGGACTGAGTGACATCAACAAACTGTCCGATCGATGAATAAACGGCACGAAAAGAACCGTCCACTCTGAGAAGTTTCATCTCACCCGATTCAAGATCCCACTTTAAATTTAGAGTTCCTTTTAACTCACGAAAAACTTCATCATGCCTACCAGCAAAATGTACAATCGCCTCACAGCTCACTTTCTTCTTTGCTGAACCTTCAATTCCAACGACCTTAAAACTTGAACGCTCCACTCTACCTATCAGTGAATGCTCATCGAGAAGCCCACTAATTGATTCAGAAAACACATTCATGGTTCTCGGCTCATTCTCAGGACTAAAAAGAAGCACCTTTCCTCGCTCAAAGGATTTTGGAACTTTAGGATAAGTGAAGGACACGCCTTCAAAATTCGAAGAACACAATGAATTCGTGAAAATCTCCCAATCATCATTATTGATGAGCTTTTTACTTAACTTTTTAAGAGATGAAATAATTTCATTATTCCATTCCTCAATTTTCCACCCCCCATCACCCGGATCATAGGTAGGAACCTCCGTCTCCGTACCAGGCACTACGGGAGCCTTGGCTTCTTTAATTTTCAAATCCTCAGACCCTGAACTTTTTCTTTCTTTCTTTTTACATGAAATAAGAAAAAGAGATAAGAACAGTAAAACTGTTACCAAAGATCTGAAAAGAAATAGCACTGGATATAATTTATCCCACAAAGAGCACCTGCAAAAGCAGGAATCAATCAATGTTAATTTAAAACCGATTTATTCAGTAACATCACGGACACGAATAAAAAACCTGGGAGGTAAAGGCTCTTCAATAATGACCTCATACGTTGTCTCCTCCCCTTCTCCAGGAATACTGTCATCGTACTCTTCCCAACTGCCTTCGTCTACGCCACCCAAAAGGCCCGTTGATATATCAACGGCATAATTACGACCCGCCCCTGACGGCCAGGTAACGAGAAGAGACGGCAATTCAGGATCATATAAAATATCAGTGACTTGCAAACCTTGAGCCAACGCTGCAAGGAACGGTGTCCCGTCAGGCTGACTCGCTCCAGGAGGAATGCGGGTATCAACACGTAACCAGTTCGCTGAACCGTCCGAGCCATCCGAAGCATTCCCATCAGGACCTACCGGGGTAAGTGCAATATCAACAATGTCTCCAGGATTTAAATTCTCATACCAAGTCCGAATTTCCCCTGTCCCATCATTACCCGCAAATGAAAGCGTATCAACGAGCGAGCCATTCACGTAAAGGCTTCCAGTCACACCTCCACCATTGAGGTTCGTCTTTCGGGTATGCCATGTGAGACCCACTGGAGTCTCGGCCGTAAGTTCAGACGCGGTCCAGCGGCGAATGGTCCAGTGCTCCTCGTTAGGGGCACTGTTCGTTCCGTTCGGATGACTCCCTTCCGGGCCACTGAACAATGTCCACGGAGCAGCGGACGGGGCAAGCCTCCAGTTAGGCCTCCAGTGCTCAGCCTCATCAAAAGCAACGAAGTCCTCGACCGGGTCATATTCTTCTACTTCTCCACCATCAGCAGTGAGATTTCGATACCCATAATTCCAGTCATCTTGTCCCTGAGTGCCCGAATATTCTTCGTACGAATCAGCGAGAAGCGTGGAAGGGTTAATGTCAGGATCGAGAGGATCAAAGAACCTAGCAACCTCGTACCCATCAAGCGCACCATCTCCGTCCGTATCTTTCTTCAATGGATCGGTTAAATGGGTCTCTATTTCCTCACCGTCTTTGATCCCATCACTGTCAGTGTCAGCATTGTTTGGTGAGGTAACGAATCCATTATCATCGCTGAGCTCATTTCCATCAGTGATCCCGTCATTGTCAGTATCATTACTTTTTGGGTCCGTCTCATACTCACTGATTTCATCGCCATCACTGAGCCCGTCATCATCCGTATCATCATTATCAGGTTCGGTCCCGAGTCCAAATTCACTCAGATCAGAAAGACCATCCTCATCAAAATCAGCATCTCCAAGCCCGCTAAGTTTCGTCAAATCCCCAGGAAAAATTGCTAATTCCCATGCATCAGGTAACTCATCAGCGTCAGTGTCCTCTCCTGTCGCTGGAATAAAAGCACTGCCATCAGGTTGGACCGGGTTAGTCGGTATTCTCTCATCAATCCTGATCCAGTTCATAGAAGAATCGCTACCATCATTTGTACCAGTCGTTCCGACCGGACTATGCGCAAGATCAATGAAATCGCCCGGACTAATATTAGCATAAACTGTACGTGTCACTCCTTCTGTATCACTCCCCGCGATAGCAAGAGAATCTATGAGCATTCCATTGTGATGAACAGATCCGGTCACTCCGTTACCGTTAGCATTACCTTTTCGCAAATGCCAAATGAGAGCGACTGACGTGACCGTATCGATCTCCTCTCCAGACTTCGCGGCCCATCGACGAATCGTATGATGCTCATCCCCATTATTAGTGCCGTTAGGATGAGTCGCTTCCTTTGCCAGATATGTCCAAGGGGGTGCGCCTGCAGTGTTAAGGTCCCACGCATTACCGTTCCATTGTTGCTGGACCCCGTCCCATCCTCCATCATTTGAACCACCAGTGTAAGGAATGAAATCTGTCCTAGCATCATAATTATCTCCTGCCCCGTCAGCTGTGACATTGCGCCAACCATTAGTCCAGTTGTCTTGTCCCTGCATTCCTCCTGACCATTCAGAAGATGAATCACCCAAAACCAAACTCAGAGGCGTATCATCCGAACGGGTCGGATCACTGTTAAATGATATTTCATCACCATCAGAAAAACCGTCTCCATCGGTATCAGAATCAGTAGGGCTAGTCGGCGGGTCTCCTCGAACTTCATCACCATCTGTTATTCCATCCCCATCAGTGTCAGGATTCGTTGGGTCACTGGAATGCTCGTCAATTTCAGCGAAATCATCCAACCCATCCTCATCCGTGTCAGATTCATCAGGATTTGTCTTGTTATTAAATTCTTCAAGGTCACTGAGCCCGTCCTCATCATAATCAGCTACCCCATCCCCATTCAGAGCAGACAAATCACCGGGAGCATAGATTTCCTCCCAAGCATCTGATAAACCATCCTCATCGTCGTCATCAGCAGTCGCTGAAATGAAAGAAGACCCGTCAGGCTGTGTCTCAGTATCATTGACCTCATCATCGACAATCATCGAAAAGTATGAACCGTCAGATCCATCGGAACGATCACCGCCCGGACCGACTGGGGTCAACGCCAAATCGACAACGTCACCCACCTCTATATTAATGAAGTAGGTCCTTGAAAACCCTTCCCCAGTGTCTGTTGCTCCGGAATCAACCAGCACTCCATTATGGTGCAGTGAGCCTCCGACACCTGAGCCGCCTTGATTCTGCTCTCTGAGGCTCCAGGTAAATGCAAGGGGCCCCTCACGGTCAGACTCCCATCTCCTTATGGCCCAGTGCTCTTCATTAGGAGCGCTGTTTGTGCCATTAGGATGACCTGAATCAGATTTAACTAAAGTCCAAGGTGCACCGGATGGTGCGAGCCTCCAGAAGTCACCTCTCCAAGCAGCTTCCTTGTCAAAGGCGATGAAGTCTTCAGTTGCATTGTAGTCGTCACCTCCACCGTCTTGTGTGTAGTTACGGTATCCTGAAATCCAACCATTCTCCCCCTGAGTCCCATCGATACTAAAATCATTAATTGAATTAGCAATTTCGACGGCCTCGGATCTGATCAGAAAAACCGATACTAGTGTAAAAAGCAGAATAAGAGCGCGATGTTTCATCATGCTAAACATTATCATAATAACGCCATAGCAATATCAATAAAATTCCCAGCTGTTCCCTTAATGATATAAAGGAAATAAACTTATAGAAAAAATAGGGCTATAGCCCGGAATACATGCGCTCAAGACAAAGGAGTGAATAACACGTACTGAGGACCGGATCCTTTTCCCACCAACGACCATTCTCATTGATCCATGATCCGTCTGCTTTCTGAAGATTAAATAACCTCTTAGTTAATTCTTCTCGCCAATGAACTTTTTTTCCTCCTTCAAGCTCGAACTGATCAACGTCAAGAATACTAAGGGCCTTTGACATTGTGTTATAATAATAAAAGAGCCCCTGCTGACCCATTCCAGGGTTCTGTGTAACTGAGTAGTTTTTCTTCAACCATTCAAGGACAGCAACTATTCTAGGATCTTTTTTTTCCATATCTGCATATACAAAGCTGAGTAGACCCGCATAACTCATGCTCCCGTATGAACGAAGAGCCACCTTACCGTCTTTGCCTTCTTCGGTCGCCATGCTCTTTCCGGGGAAATAAACAAAGCCACCACGGTCCTTCTTATCCTCACTGACCCACTTGGCCTTGTTTGATTCTGGCCTTTGCTGACAATTAGTCACAAAAGTAATAGCAGCGTCCCAATCAAGGTCCAATACCTCACCCTCAACATCTTTAATTAAATCTTTTGTGTAATGCAATGCCTCAAGAGCATGGTAGGTATTTGAAAGATCAGGATGAGAATAACTCGATCCGTAGCCAACGCCACCATCAAAAACATTGTCAGATTTACCCTTCCG
>JAAZZC010000287.1 GCA_014239335.1 Verrucomicrobiales bacterium | reverse complement strand
TACAGGATTTAATTACTGGGAAATCTTACCCGGTCAAGGTGCCTATTATAATCCTGATTTCATACAGATGGATAATTCCCGTAAGCGTTACGAAGGATACTGCACCGACATCATAACTGACTTAGCATTAAAATGGCTTAAAAATGAACGAGAAAAAGACAAACCATTTGTCTTAATGTGCCAACACAAGGCACCTCACCGAAACTGGGCACCGGCCCCGCGTCACCTGAATCTATTTGATGATATTCAGATGCCAGAACCTGACACCCTCTTTGATGATTACGGTGGGAACCGATCTAAGACTCTAAAAGAACACGAAATGGGAATCAAAGATCATATGTATTGGGGACACGATATGAAATTTCACGGAAAGGAGTCAATGTTTCCAAAACATTTCCTTAGCGGAATCATCAATCGTCAATACGAGCGAATGAACGATCCACAAAAAAAACAATGGGACGCAGCTTATAAACCTAAGAATAAAAAACTCATCAATGATATAAGAAGCGGCAAACTCAAAGGCAAGAAAATTACTCAATGGAAATATCAGAGATACATTAAGGACTATTTACGATGCATAAAAGCCGTTGACGAAAACATTGGCCGTTTACTGCAGTATCTGGATGATAGCGGATTAGCTGAAGACACCATAGTTATTTATTCTTCTGATCAAGGATTCTATCTCGGCGAGCACGGATGGTATGATAAGAGGTGGATGTTTGAGGAATCTCTTGCAATGCCATTTCTCATCCGCTGGCCAGGAGTGATACCTGCAGGGGTAGAGTCTAAAACTTTGATTCAAAATATTGACTATGCCCCCACTTTTCTTGAACTTGCCGGCGCGAAGATTCCCAGAAAAATGCACGGCAAAAGCCTAGTCCCTGCTTTCAAAGACACATCAAAGCCCCCATCAGGATGGAGAGAAAGTATCTATTACTCTTATTATGGTGAAAGGACACATCGTGTCGCAAAACATGACGGGATCAGAACTCAGCAACACAAACTCATTCACTTTCCTACTACAGACGAATGGAACCTTTATGATCTCAAGAAAGACCCTAAAGAAATGCAGTCAGTTCACCAAGACTCTGATTATGCCTCCGTTCTTCAATCGCTTAAGAAACTTTATACCAAGGAAAAAAAGAAATTTGGCGTAAATAACGCTACGATTCCTCGCCCAAAGTTGGACCAGCAATGGTGGAAAAACCGGCACATAGAAAAGGTAAAACTCGCTAACAAAGGTGATTATGACCTGTTATTTATTGGCGACTCAATTACGCATTGGTGGGAGAATAATGGGAAGGCCATTTTTGAAAAATTTTATTCTCACAGAAAGGCTCTTAACCTTGGCTTTTCAGGGGACAGAACTGAGCACGTTTTATGGAGACTATTAAATGGTGAATTGTCAGAAAAATTACAACCTAAATTAGCGACAATCATGATAGGAACTAATAATACGGGACAAGTCATGCAGGAATCTGATGAAACAGCATCTGGCATTAAGGCAATTGTTGACCTACTTCAGGATCGACGCCCGGAGATGAAAATTCTACTGCTAGGGGTCTTCCCAAGATCCATTAATTCAAATGACCCTCAACGAATTAGGAATCGAGAAGTTAATGAAAAAATTAAGGGGCTCGCTGACTCAAAAAATATCCATTTCCTAGACATTTCAAATAAGTTTCTTAATAAAGACGGTAAATTACCTAAGGACATAATGCCTGATGCATTACATCCAAATGCTAGAGGCTATGAGATATGGGCAAGTAGCATCGAAGAAAAGATTTGCGAAATAGGGGGTTGGGGAAAAGTGAAAGGTTAACTTGAAATTTAAATAGTGTATTGCCTTCTATCCCTCTGGAGTTAATCCTATTATTATTTCCCAGTTAGCGCTCAACTCTCCGGCCTTGGACTCCTTTATCGGAGTAAAATCAACCGACGTTAATTTCTGACCGTTTTTCCCGAGCCGCTTATAAATAAAATCCTTTTCATTACGTTTATCACCTTTGATATAGCACTGAGAGGTGATCATCCTCTTACCCTTTATACTCACTGCCACATGAATATGAGGAGAACGCCCAGGATAGGTGACAGGTTTCACTGTACGAAAATAATAACGTCCCTTTGAGTCAGTCAAAAATCTACCGTATCCTTGAAAGTTCTGGTCTCTCCCTTCACGGTCATCCCTAGTGTGTAGATACACTCCCTTAGCGCCGACCTGCCAAATCTCAACCAACGCATTACGAACCAGATCTCCCTTTATATTTTTGACTAAACCAGTCAAGTGAGTCACTTCACCTACTGCAGGGGTCAATGAATCACCGATCATAAGTAAATCATTATCCGTATCAAGGGGCATCTTGTCTGGATAGAATGGCCCCTCGACTTGCCTAGGGGTCGGCTCCAATAAAGCTTCAGCAAATAGGCCAGGAGTCAAAAAGGCGCTTGCGCCGAGACCTATTCCATGAAGCATTTTTCTTCTGTCCCAATAACCTATTTGTAGCGGAGAGTTATCTTTCATTAATTAGAAGTTATATCCCATATCTCATTAAATAGAAATGAAATATCCTTAATATTAATCAGCAAATATGAAAATTCTTTGTCATTGCAAAGATAAAATAAAATAGCGATACTAATAAACTAACATAAATTAAAATGAATAAATTTAGTTATACTATCCTTGGTTTTTTGGCTGTATTTTTTATCTCCTGCAAGACAACCAAAAGGCCATATCCTACGGCCTACTATCAGTGTGATAAATGTGGGGAAGCTTTTGAAATATCAAAATCAATAGATGAAAAGGATCTTACTTGCCCGGACAAATCTTGTGCAGGAAAAGTCCAAAAAGTTGCTAGCTACAAAAAATACGGATCAGGCCTTAATACTAGGTACGGGTACAGTGATCCATGGGAAGTTGGCTACTCAGGACCTTACGTAGGTAGTCGCGGTTTTTTTGGTGGAGGTTTTTATAGAGGAGGCCATCATCACCATTATTATCATGATGACAAGCATTCAAAATCAGGATCTAAAAATTCAAATCGCCCCCCATCCAGAAGAATAGTTAACTCAGATAATTCCAACAGTAATTCACCACCCATGAGAAGACTCCATTCAGGATCCAGCTCAGGCAATGCTCCAAGCAACAGTTCCAAAGGCTTTTCAAGAAGCATACCAAGTAGAAGCTCTAATAGCAGTTCCGGGAGTAGCCCCTCAAGGAGCATACCAAGTAGGAGCTCAAGCAGCAGTTCTGGGAGCCCCTCAAGGAGCATACCAAGTAGGAGCTCAAGCAGCAGCTCAAAAGGAAGTTCTGGTCGGAGTATTAAAAATTAATACGAGAAATTAACTCTCAACGATTTCCTCTATTTTATTATTAGAGTCAACGAAGGCTGTCTTTGCCTTCAGTGGCTGATCTGTAATCTCAAAACCAATTATAATAATTAACTCTCCCTCATTAATGAGTCGTGCAGCGGCTCCATTCACACATATGATTCCTGAACCCCGTTCGCCTCTGAGAGTGTAAGTTTCAAGCCTGACACCAGTATCGACACTCGCGACTAATACTTTTTCACCTGCCCACAATCCGACTGCATC
>JAAZZC010000284.1 GCA_014239335.1 Verrucomicrobiales bacterium | reverse complement strand
TGTGAGCTGAGAGCGCACTGTTTAGCAATTAGTCCCTTGACTAAAAAAGCTCAATTGGGATAGGAACAATTTTCAAGTCTGCCCCACCGAGAGGGTTCCCTTCAGTTTCTTCGATACTTTCGACGATATCATTTTTAAATTTTACAGAGAGCTTACCAGTTTCCATTCTTACGTAATACTTCTGGCGGAATAAGTTGCCTTGAGAATCGCGCCTGAACCGATACTGAGCGACGCGTTCATAGGTAGAGTATTCGTAAGTGTCTAATCTTCCACCACGATCAAGTTTAGAATTTTTCCGGGAAGGCTTCCCCATCGAGGCAATGACTTCGTCAGTATTCATCCCAAGAGCGATTTGCTCATTTTGGATTAATTCATCAACTATTTTTTTTCTTTCGTAGAGTGTGCGTAGTTTATTAGAAAACTCCTTGTCTAGTCCTTGCAGAGCACTTGGAAATATCCATCCTTTGACTTGTCCGTGGAGTGCCATTCCCCTGATCAGATATTGTTTTTCTGTCATGGCAATGAGGGTGACTTTTTTACCTTTTTTGAGTTGGCCTATCGCTCTTTTGCGCTGAGAGCTGACGTAAATGGGTTCTTGTTTAATTGCAAGAAGCTCAACTTTCTCTTTGCTGAAATCTTCAAGATAAATTGCTCCCGGTTCACGCTTCAGGTTACTTTTATTCCGAGAAGGAATTGACTCAGAAATTGTTGGCCATAAGCATGTGGCTAGCAATAATATGATCAGGTGCGCGCTTGCTCGTGATCGATTATGCCTCATGGTTTATGAATTGTAGCGTTTTATCCAATAAAACGCAATGCAGCTTAAAGAAGAAGAGATAAAGTGTAAGGAATCACTTATATAAGACATTATTTTACTCATAAATGCCGGAAAATTTTCTATCATCTAAACTATTTGAAAATGCGAACCGTTTAATTCCTGGTGGGGTTAATTCTCCTGTCAGAGCTTTCAGGAACGTTGATGGGGATCCGTTCTTTGTACGTGCTGCCAAGGGTTCCAGATTGTGGGACGTTGATGATAATGAATTAATTGACTATGTAGGTACCTGGGGACCAGCAATTTTAGGTCATGCGCCAGTGCCAGTGATTGAGGCTGTTCATGAGGCAGCAAAGCGAGGCGTTAGCTTTGGTACTCCTAATCCTTTTGAAATCGAGATGGCAAAGATCATTGTTGATTGGGTCCCGTCCGTCGAAAAGGTGCGTATGGTTAATAGTGGAACTGAGGCAACAATGTCCTCAATCCGTTTGGCAAGAGGCTTCACTGGGCGTGATAAAATAATAAAGTTTGAGGGCTGTTATCATGGTCACGTTGATTCTTTACTGGTGGCTGCAGGTAGCGGGGCTTTGACGCATGGTGAGCCTGACAGTGCTGGTATTCCCAAGGCATTTGCTTCTGAGACCATTGCATTGCCGTTTAATGATCCGGAAAAAGTTCAGCAGATTTTTTCAGCTCAAGGCAGTCAAATTGCCGCAGTGATTCTTGAACCGATACCAGCTAATGCAGGGTTGTTTTTTCCTGAAGAGGGTTTTCTTGAATTCTTACGCGAGGTCACAAAGGAGCATGGAGCTTTGTTGATCTTTGATGAAGTGATGACTGGATTTCGTGTTGCAAAGGGTGGTGCTCAAGAACTTTATGGAGTAATGCCTGACCTCACTGCCATGGGAAAAGTGATCGGAGGTGGGCTTCCAGTAGGTGCCTTTGGTGGAAGGGCTGAAATTATGGATCAGCTTGCACCGGACGGTCCAGTTTATCAGGCAGGAACGCTTTCGGGTAATCCCCTTGCAATGGCAGCTGGATTGGCTCAGCTGAAAGAGTTGGATAAGCTTCAAGGATGGCAAAGGCTGGAGGAAACCGGAGCTCTTTTTGAAAAAGGTATACGCGAGGCCTTATCAAAATTAGGTAAGGAATACATTTTTCATCGAATAGGTTCAATGTTTTGCCTATTTTTTACCAACTCTCCCGTCAATGACCTTAGTTCGGCAACTGCCGCTGCTGAGTCAGGTTCTTTTAAGAATTTCTTTCATTATTGTCTAAATAATGGAGTTTTTCTTGCACCTTCACCTTATGAAACCGGATTCATTTCTATGGCACATAGCGAAGAAGATATTTTAAAGACCGTCAAAGTGATTGAGAATGCTTTCATTTAGATTCTTTGTTTGTTCTTCCACGCCACTGCAGTTGTGCCTAAATTACTAATTGAAATGAAAACCTTACCACTTCTGATCTTCTTAGTTCTTGTTCTCTCGTTGAATTTATTTGCGGAAGGTGAGAAGCCGGCGGAAACATCAAAAAAAGAATCTGCAAAAAAATCCATTCCTTTGTTTGATGGTAAGACACTAAAGGGTTGGAAGCTGTGTAATTATGCCGGCATAGGTGAGGTCAAGGTGAATTCGGAAACAGGTGCATTGCGAGTCACTCGTGGGGAGATTCTCAGTGGCATCAGAATTGACAATTTTGATAAGAGAAAATTACCAAAGGTAAATTATGAATTATCATTAGAGGCAAGAAGAGTCGAAGGTGAAGACTTCTTTTGCTGTCTGACTTTTCCTCATAAGAAAACTCATGCTTCTTTTGTTCTTGGAGGATGGGGGGGGTCGGTTTGCGGTATTTCAAGCATCGATTTTATGGATGCTATGGAGAACTCAACAATGACTGTCAGAGACTTTGATCAGGGCAAGTGGTATAAGTTACGCTTATTAGTGACTGATAATCGTTTCCAAGCATTTGTTGAAGAAAAGAAAATTGTTAACGTTGGTATTAAGGGAAGAAAAATTGGAATGAGGTTTGGAGAGATCGAAGAATCGGTGCCATTAGGTTTATCCACTTTTCGCACTACCGCAGAGTATAAAAATATAAAGATACGTCATTTAGAGGATGCGGAAATTGCTGCGGCAAAGAAGCTTGATGAAGAAGATGAATTTTAGAAGGGCCTTATACTTTTTAGTAACTTTGGTTCCACTGTTTTTTCTAGGTTGTGAGACCCTAGAACCCAAAGATCCGAGAGCATCGATTCCCGGTCTGGAGCAATATTATAACGAAGCCCTGCTCTTTACTCTTCGGTACCCTCGCGTACTTAACCTTAAAGTTGAGGACAGGGCTGTTGCTGGCGAGCCTGATATCGTTTTGCGACTTGATTACCCGGGTAACGATTTTCCGATTCTGGAATTAGCGACATATGCACCGAGCTGGATAGAGGAAGTAAGAAAGCCGTTAGTTCATGGAACAGAAAGAACCCTCAGCATTGATAATGAACGTGCCATCACCTTTGAAATAACGAGTGATCCTGATAATGAGGAAAGTACGATGAGGCGTATCATCGTGCGGAACTTTGGAAGGATTTATGTTTTTACTGGGAAAGGAAAAACCTTTGATGAAGTGGTAAATTCTTTTGATTTTATTAATCCTGTTCCTGAAGGCTCTGGGAATGATGCGTCTAATTAATTTTCTCCCAGTGCATGAAATCTGAAAAATTTTGAGACTCCCTTCTCATAATCGACCGTAAAACTGGTCCGGTCTCCTAACGCGCCTTCGATACTATCATCAATTTCTTCCCAAAGGGTAAGATCATTGCTGCTTTCGATTGAATAGATAAGTCCCGGTTTACTGTAAAATTCAATAGTCATTTCGGCACCTTCAATCGTGGCACCAATCATTTCGAAACGATAAGGCTCTTCTTCTGCTGCGACATAGTTATCGAAAGTCACGTCGATAGGTATAGTGACTCCATCTGAAACACTGAACACTCCGGCAATTCCAGATTCATGGCTTTCATCAAATGCCTCGGCAACTGCTACTGGATTCAGGAGATCGTCCTGTGAGTAGAGTTCCAGAGTCAGTTCAGGACCCTTGCCTCTGAAAACGATTCTCAAATTTTCACCGAGCGCTTCCTCAGGAACAGCCTCACCGATAGTGGTCCCAGCTTCGTCATTAATATTGGAAATATAAAGTTTACCTCCCGGATCTGCGTCCCTTGGATTGTACACTGCTGCGTATCCGTCCAGTGTGCCTAAACCTGGCTCGGTGATACGCGCAAGGATGCCCATATTCTGATCGATGGTTGGATCAAATATGATATCTACTGCTATATAGAAGTCAGAGTAGGTTGCGTCTGCTCTGAAGCTTCCGGCCCTTGGTTGACCGAGTTGTTCAATGCCGTGACCTTCCATTGCAACGCTATATGAGTTATTGTTAGGAAAACCCCATGTTGCTGGAACGCCAACTTCTCCCAAGGTATTTAATCTGGACCACCCGTCGTCATTACCATCATCAAAATCGTCTGTCTGAGCTTGGATGATAAGAGAATTCATACTCAATAAGAGAGAGCACAAGAAAGATAACTGTAAGAGTTTCATCATGAACATTTTACTATAATTGAATTGTTTTTGGCGAGTACGAAATTAGAGCTGTAATTGATAGTTATTCCTTAGGGCCCAAACATTTGAGTCCAATACTTTTCATTAACTCCCATTCCTACACGTTTCGCATTCGGGCTTAACATGTTGATGTGATGACCCGGACTATGCCACCAAGCTTGATTTGCAGCATGGCCCTCTTTATTCCCTTTAAATATGTTTTCAGCGTTAGCTGTGGTCCCTGCCAGTTTGGCCCTTTCCCAAGGATTTTTTTTCCCTGGAATTGGGGATTTGTGCGCGAAAAATTTCTTTTCCCTCATATCCTTTGAATGTTCTCTTGAAGCGAGGCATAGGAGCGGATCCAGAAGACATGGCCTCAATCCAATTAGAATCCTGTATTGATTCATGTCCCGGACCGCGGCGGCCTCTTTAGGTGGTACACTCTTATTAATTTTTGAGTTTAGATTGAGTATTTGCAGATGTTCTAGTGGCGGCCCCAATGCCAATGAGGCGGTTAATTTTTCATATCCTGATATTTCTTTGAGACCAAAAGTTTCAGCTTCATCTTCTCGCAAAACCAAACGATCAATGCATACTGATCGTTGTTCAGCAAGAGCAACGATGCTTTCTCTTTGCTTACTCAGCTTTGAATTGGAATTAAAGATTTCTCTCATCTCAATTACTTTGATCTTGTGTAAACGTTTTAATGCCGGATCACCGATCCGAATTATTTTTTCTTTGGTTAATCCCTTCCCCATGCTTCTTAAGCTTTGCACTTTTAGTTGTAGTGCGGCGATTTCATTCCTGACATTAACAGTATTTTTTCTAGCGCCTGTTTTTCTGGCGCTGGCAGTAAATCCTCCTTGATAGAGTGGCCATTTTTTACGAATGTCACGATCAATAATATCAAACATCTTCTGTGCTACGGGACGACCAAGGCCCATCATTTGACGAATAATTTCGGTACGCTTTTTATGGTTGCCTTGATATTTTTCGTAGTCTTTGAAAAGTGAAGAGGCGAGTGTCTTGTCACGTTTGCTCAAAGAATTTATATTCTTTCCTTCGGCATCTATGCCTAACGTAGCAGTTGATATTATCAATGGCGTGAAGGCAAAAAGTATGAGCTGTAATATTCTTTGAAGCATTTACGAGGATTTTTCCTTCCTATCCAATGTTAACGCATAAGTGATTTTCACCTTTAATTAAGATAAAGGTGCATCACGGAAAATATTTTTGGTTTGAGCGAGCACATTGTGTTGCTCAAAAATAAGAGGTATCTACTTCTTATTTGGCATTATAGGGCTTTTGAAGCCTGCAAGATCTATTGGTTTTACCTTCTTTCGTCCGCCTCCAAAGCTGAATGTTGTTGGTTGGTATGGGCCTACAAAATCGACATTCATGTCAGCCTTGATGCTTTCGTCAAGACCCATGCACCAAAACACTCCATTGATAATACACCGTCTGACACCTTCACTAATAATGTCTTCAGAAGCGCCTTGTGTAGAGGTAAAAACACGCCCTTCTTTACCAGAAGCAGATTTGTAGGTACGGACCCAAATTGAGGGGCTAGGAGGTTTATTGGGAAGGGGCTTGCCGTCCGGTTTCATCGAATCGAGAACTTGATTCTTACCCAGTATAACAGATCCTTCGATAGGTACTGCACTGTACGCTCCAGCCATCGCGTGCATGTCCTTTACTCCGCGCATGACAGGATGATTTTTTTGCTCCGGAACCACGAACATTCGGGTGCTGAATTTATGGTTGCTTCCATAGTGTCCAGCGCCTTCACGTGGTCTCCAGGTCTCACCTAGTACCTGACGACCAAATCCCCAGTCATAACTCTTGTCTCGTGAATTGTAATTGTACTTGCTGTTTTTGCCCTTGAGGCCGTTGAAGCCATGTGTTGTTGTGCGTAATCCGAGGACCGGCCCTCCGCGATTCAGGTAACTAATGAAATGCTCCATTGATGCGTCATCGGGAGCCAAAAATCTGAGGAATAAAAACATCATGTCGGCTTTGTCCAAGGCTTCCATTCCAGGTATCTTTGAGGAGCCTGGTTTGATGTGCCCATTATCATCTAAACCAAAAAGCACAGTGCACTTGAACCCGTATCGATGAGCCAGAATGCGGGCAATGGCAGGGCATGTTTCTTCACCACGATATTCATGATCACTTGCAATAAAAACAATATGTTTCCCTTTGCCAATACCGGAAGCGCCTTCGTATACCAGATTTTGAGCTAGCAACGAAGGCGAAAAGAAAATCAGGCAAAAAACCGTAATGAGGAGATAAAATATTGATTTCATATTATTAGACTAACACCAATTAGGTCCAATGGACAAGAGCGCTGATTTGATGGATGTGGTTTTCATAAAATTCTAATTAATTGTTATTTGGGTTTTTACTGAGCGTGCCAAGAAGCATTCAAGGTGAGCTTTTTGATGTATGTTTTTTATGGATTCAAGGTCACATTTTTCCCTTTCTTCAAAATCTATTGAGGGATTTAGTTCTACCCTAGAAAGCCATGGTTTACCGTCTTCTGCCTTTTCTAGGTATCCGATAGCCGTGTCAGAGTAAGAGTTGACTGTGATTTTCTGAAATGAACACAGTGCTAGGAAGGTGAGGGCATGACAACTTGCTAATGATGCCACAAAGGCCTGTTCAGGATCGACCAGTAAAGGGTTTCCAAGAAAATCGGGGGCAGCAGATGCCTTCACGAGTTCACCATTACCAAAGTCCCAAGTGTGTGTTCTTGGATAGTCCTTATAAGTAAAATCAGCGCCTTGACGCTCCCAATTCAGTATGACTTGATGCTGAGACATAATATTAATTTTCGGGAAAATCCACTGAAACACAAATAAGATTTAGCCCATTGATTTCATTTAATCATTAGTGCATTTTGTCGAAGACAATTTTAATCCCTTTTTAAATCAAATATAGCCGTCACCTTAACCATGTTCCGTTATAAAAAATCTGAACATTATGCTGAATCAGAGTCCTATGATTGGTTTTGAACGCAATGGATATTATTTCTGGGCAAATAGTTAAGGGGCATGGCGTCGCTTCTGGCCGAGCCGGAGATTCTCGTTTTCCTGAAGGCACGCTTGCCCTTCAGTGGCCAATATTTGAAATGAATGGATTGAATTTGAACGGTTATTATCGAGCCACTATCAATATTTCGGTATTTCCGTTAAAACCAAATCCTATCAACCCGATCCACACATTTAAAAATGTTAAATGGCACTCTGATTGTCCGGCCGAGGACTTTTCTTTCTTCGAAGTAAGTCTTTCTGTTGGCTTGAGTAAGTGTGTCACTGGACTTATTTATTGGCCGCATCCAGAAACTAAGCCTGAGCATTTTCAAGATTCTAGTGTCATCGAAGTGATGGCTCCTAAGATTGATGAAGTATCATCTAATGATTCGGTTCGTTTTTGGGTGGACCCAAGAACTATTTTTTTTGATTGATGAACGATAAGGAATCTGATCCCGCAATATGTGTAAATAATCTGTCAAAGTCCTACGGGTCTTTCTTGGCTCTTAAGGGAATAAATTTGACGGTGAACAGGGGTGAAGTTTTTGGATTTCTCGGTCCAAACGGGGCCGGTAAAACAACCGCGATTCGTTGTATGCTTGACCTTATTCGGCCTGATTCAGGAACAGTTTCTGTTCTTGGAAAGGACCCTCAATCAGATCCAGTTGCAGTGCGTGAGTATTGCGGATACTTGCCAGGTGAGCTTAGGCTTGATGAGAACATCTCAGTGCATTCCGTTCTAGAATTCTTGAGGGAACTTCGTGGAGGAGGAGAGGATTGCCGCATAAGGTCTCAGGAACTTGCTGAGCGGTTGGATCTAAATGTTAAGTCAAAAATAAAGAATCTATCAAAAGGTAACAAACAAAAGGTAGGTATTATTGCTGCATTTATGCATTGTCCTGATCTCCTTTTACTGGATGAACCAACGAGTGGACTGGACCCATTAATTCAACAAACTGTTCTTGAAATGGTCAAGGAATCACGTCGTTCGGGGGCTACGGTTTTCTTTTCTTCACACGTCCTTGCCGAGGTCCAGGTCGTTGCCGACCGCGTTGCAATTATAAGGGAAGGCCAAATCGTTGAAGTTGGAGAAACGAGTTCTCTTTTATCTGGAAGGTCCTGGAGGATGAAAGTGATTTTTGCAGAAAATACAGTAGTGCGTACCGAAGAAATAGAAGCATTGTCTGGTATTCTCTTGGACGAGGTAAGTTCGGATGGTCGAGAGTTGAAATTAATTGTTGATGGAGAAATGGATAAACTCATTAAGGTATTGGCTCGATATCAAGTAGAGTCTATCGAGACTGGGAGGCCTGACCTTGAGGAGGTTTTTCTTTCCTATTATGGAGAAGTTCGTGAAAGATATCATCTGGGAAAAAAAGGAAATGAATAAGTTTTAT
Source organism: Verrucomicrobiales bacterium (assembly GCA_014239335.1). GTDB lineage: Bacteria > Verrucomicrobiota > Verrucomicrobiia > Verrucomicrobiales > DEV007 > EC70. The sequence continues at coordinate 16,250 of JAAZZC010000284.1, read as the reverse complement.
ATTATTACCAGATATTCTTTTTGCCGATCGGTATGGGCGATCATAGGCTGGGGAATTCCTCTAATGCTCTTGGGCATTATAACGATCCCTTTCTATGATTTGGTTGCAGAAAATGAGAGACAACTAAGACCAGTTTTGGAAAACTTAAAGCCATTGGTCAAGAGCTTCGTAGGGGGTGAAGAGGCAGAACAAATTTTTACTTCTGAAGGATTTATATCGCTCCGTTATTTTGCATTTCTTCCGGTCATCCTTGGTATTTATGGATCAGTCTCGGGGAGTGGGCTCTTGGCAGCTGATGAGGAGAGGGGGATTCTTGATTTTGTGCTCGCGCATCCTGTTAGTCGAGGACAGCTTTTCTGGGGAAGGGTCATTGCTTTCACCGCTAGCCTTTCGTGTATTATTGGTTTTGGTTGGTTGGGTCTGTGGATAGGCGTTGCTAAGGCAGGGTCCATGCATTTCCCTCCTTTTCAATTGTTGCTTCCATACCTGTCCGTTTTTGCCGTGACCTGGTTCTTTGCATGTTTAAGCTTGGCGCTAAGCATGTGTGTGCCGTCCCGTTCGTCTGCCGCAATGATATCAGGAATAGTAGTCTTGGCAGGCTACATCATCACCACTTTATCTAAGGCCATTAAGGGATTAGAAAGTTGGGCTGTTTTTTCCCCACTGACTTATTTTCAAAGCAATGCAATGATGGGGCTTGAGGTTGTACCGTTTATTAAACTCGTATTAGCTGCTTTGTTTTTATTATTCCTTGCCAGAACCGGTTTTGGATTACGTGATATTCGTGTCGCAGGTGATGGTGGTTGGAAGTTGCCATTCATAAGAGGTTAATGGAAAGTATAGATCCTCCAATTTTCAGGCCTTTTTAGCGGTAAATGTTTAAGAAACTTAAATAATTAATCTTTTTTTGCCACTTATTCTCTAGTTGCAGATGATCCCAAATATAGGCTATAGTTATCTAATAATGAAGAGGATAAGGATTAGCACTGCCCTAGCATTTTTTACTGCTTTTTTTGTTCTAGATGCATTTTCACAACTAGCTCAACGGGTAGGTTCTGTTTCCAAGAGCCAATCAGTTGAATTTCAAATTGAGTCATCAAAAAAGATCGACAGACTCGTGGGTGCTGACTTCAGAAGAAAGCAAATAAGGCCACTCGGAAAGGCCACGGATGCTGAGTTCCTTCGAAGAGCATATCTTAATGTAATTGGTCGTATTCCATCTTATGAAGAATCTGTTGAATTTCTTAATGATGAAGATCCTGAGAAGCGAAACAAACTCATTGAACTTTTGTTAAGTTCTTATGGTTATAACATGCATATGTTCAATTGGTGGGCGGACTTACTAAGGGCCACTGACACATTCCAGAATACTTCCGGGGCACCTTACATAAAATGGATTAAGGATTCTATAGCTGAGAATAAATCATACAAAACGATGGTTCATCAGCTTGTTGCTGCTACTGGAGGAGGATGGCAGAACGGGGCCGTAGGTTACTATGTTCGTGACAAGGGCATGCTCAAGGACAATATGGCCAACACGACTAGGATATTTCTGGGGACTCGGATCGAATGTGCTCAGTGTCACAATCATCCTTTCGATTCATGGAAGCAGATGGACTTTTACCAGATGGCTGCGTTCACGAGTGGAATTAAAACTTCAAAGAATCATTTGGCAGAATACCTCGAAGACAAGGAAGATATGGACGGTGTCAGCAGGGGACTGAGGGACGTGTCCCGGCTAGTTAGATATGCGGTTTATGATTTTTCAATTAGTGATTCAGGAACAGGTACCATTAAGTTGCCGAAGGATTATAAGTATCGCGATGGGGAGCCTGGTGAGAGGGTAGGAGCCAAGTCGCTAAGTCATTTTGGTAAAACGATTAAGGTCAGTACCAGATCCAAAAGCACTGACTCGGGCAAGGCTCGCCAGAAATTTGCTGATTGGCTAGTGAGTTCCGACAATCCACGATTTACAAAGGTCATAGCCAATAGAATGTGGAAGAGGGTAATGGGGACTGGTTTATTTGAACCGCTTGATAACTTTAGTTCTGCTTCTGAACCATCTAATCCATCTTTAATGTCATACCTTGAGGAACTCTTGGTTGATCTTGATTATGATCTTAAGGCTTTTCAGAAGGTTCTCTATAAGAGTTATGCTTTTCAATTGAGCCCTAATACCATTCAACATCCTGACCGGGCCGCTTACCATTTCAATGGCCGCCAGTTAAAGCGTTTGAGCGCTGAACAAATATGGGATTCTCTATTGACGCTCAAGATTGATAAACTTGACCAGAGGAAAGGAAACGGATACGGGGGAGATGCTATCATTTATGGGGGAAGGCCCGTGCTCGTTGGTAAGAAATCAATGAAGGATCTTTACACCGAGGTGATGGCCTTGGATACAGGTGGAGAGGTTTGGGATTATACTGAGAAACTGCACGACCAGATCAAGGCAGATAAAGGTGGCAGTAAGGGAGGTGGCGAAAAGATGCAGATGATGATGATGGCCTACAATGCCAGCAAGAAGTACGGAGATGAGATGCGTGCCTCTGAACTTAAATCACCCATGCCAAATGGCCATTTCCTGAGACAGTTTGGCCAGTCGAACCGTGAAGTGATTGAGAATTCAAGTACTGATTCGGATGTTACTCAGGTACTTTCAATTTTGAACGGACACGTTGAGCGACACATTACTGCTAATGGTAGCGCCAAAGTTTTTCGTGTAATTAAGAAAGGTAAAACTGATGAGGAAAAAATTGACCGTGCCTTCATGAGTATACTGTCGAGATTGCCCACGACTTTAGAGAAAGAAATTTTTATTGAGGAATTTAAATCGAATGGAGCATCTGCCCCGGAGAACATGGTGTCAGCCTTAATTTCCACGGCAGAGTTCATGTTCGTTCAGTGATTCATTAGAAAAAACATTTTAGTACATAAACAAGTAAACCGTTATAAACAAATGCCAGATAAAACCATATTCAATAAAGGCGATGAAGTGAGTCGCAGACAATTCATGATTGGTGCTGCCAAGAATTGCTTGGGAGTGAGTGTGTTACCGATGCTCGGAGCTACCGTTGCAACTAACGATACTTTTGCTGCGGCTCCGCCGATGCGTCGTGGTGCGGCCAAGAGTGTAATATTCCTTAACATGTCTGGGGGCATGAGTCATTTGGATACTTTTGATCCTAAACCTCAAAATAAAGAAGTTCAGGGGCCGACACCTGTAATAAATACTAGCGCTGATGGAATACAAATTTCGGGCTTTCTTCCTAAGACCGCTGCCATGATGAATTATGTTACTCTATTTCGTGGAATGAGGACCAATCAGGGAGCGCATGAGCAGGGTCAGTACCTTCTTCATCGAAGTTATCCTATGCGTGGCACCATTGTGCATCCAGCGTTGGGAGCCTGGGTGATGAGATTATCAGGTCGAAGAAATACTACGATCCCAGGATTCGTATCGGTCGGCGGTTCTTCAGAAAATGCGACTGGCGGATTCATGGGTGCAAAGTATGGAGGTGTCCCACTCGGCAACGCAAACGATGGCCTCAAGGATTCTAAGAGAGCACATTCAGTAAGTAAGGCGGATTTCAATCGTCGACTTAATTTGGCCGATAAGATGAATTCAACTTTTCACGGAAAATTTAAACAGAAGCAAATCAAGACTTATCATGGCCTATATGATGAAGCCATCAAACTCATGACTAGTGAGGACCTTAAAGCCTTTGATCTTAATCATGAAGATATCAAAATTCGTGACCTTTATGGCCAGAACGGATTTGGCCAGGGGTGTTTACTAGCTCGTCGGTTAGTTGAGCATCAAGTTCGTTTCATAGAGGTGAGTATGGGTGGATGGGACACTCATAACGACAACTTTGTATCTGTAGAGTCTAGGTGCCAAATTCTTGACACTGCTCTCGCTGGTCTAATATCAGATCTTGAGAGGAGGGGCCTCTTAGATTCAACATTAGTTGCGCTTGGAACTGAGTTTGGAAGAACCCCTGAAATTAATGATAATACCGGCAGGGATCACTTCCCTAGAGCCTTCACTTGTTTAATGGCTGGAGGAGGTGTTAAGGGCGGTTTTGTTTATGGTGAAACTGACCGTAAGGCACACACTGTTAAAGAAGGTATTGTGACCCCTGGAATGTTCAATGCTACGATTGGTCATGCTCTAGGTTTACCTACGGAAAGAGTAGTAAATTCTCCTTCAGGGCGCCCATTTACCATTGGTGATGAGGCTAAGCCTGTAAAAGAGGTGTTTGCTTAGTTTTAGATTATAGTAAAGGGGGAAGTCCCTGATAATTCCTTTTTTTGCATTGATATGATGCTGAATATTTTCTTACGTAATTTTTTCATGAGTTGCACTTGTCTCATGGTTTTGCAGTTGATAGGGCTTGGACAAGACGTTGATTACAAAAAACACATTGCGCCAATCCTTTCCTCTAAGTGCAATTCTTGTCACACTGCTAAGAAGAAGGAATCAGATAAAAAGCCGAAAGCTGGTCTTGCCCTAGACACTCCTACAGGAATACGTTCAGGTGGAGTATTGGATCCTGGAGACGCATCAAGTAGCGAGCTTTACATACGTGTATCATTACCTAAGAACGCTGATGATTTAATGCCGCCTTCAGATGACGGCGGCCCTTTATCGACCAAGGAAGTGGCCTTAATTAAGAAATGGATTGATGATGGAGCTAAATTCAGTTCAGGGTCTGGCGAGGCATTGGGTAAAATTCCTGCTGATCTTGATGCACGAAAAGTAAAGAGTATGCCAGCTAGGGAACCGAACGCTGATGCGATAGCTCATCTTGAAGGCTTAGGGGCAACAATTAATCCAGTTTCTGTGACTCTTCCTGAATACTTATCAGTTGAATGGATTTCGACTTATTACAAGATAACAGATAAGGAGATAGAACAGATCCTGCATATAGCAGCCAATGTAGTTGAAGCAGATCTTAGTCGGACTAAGATTACCAATGAGGGTCTCAAGCATGTAGGGAAACTGGGAAGACTAACTCATTTGAATCTTAATCGAACTGCAATTGGTGATAAGGGGATAGAAGCTTTAGCCGACTTGCAATCTTTGGAATGGCTGAATTTATATGGCACAAAAATTACGGATGCTAGCATGCCGATCATAGCAAAGTATCGAGACTTAAAGGCAGTGTATCTTTGGAATACTGCAGTCACTTCTAATGGAGTTTCGACTCTGCGCAAAGCTTTGCCCGAAGCGAAGATCGTCCGTGATACTGATGATAGGGCAGGCCGTTTTGATAATCTTGATGACCCTGGCAAGTTTGACTTTTAGTTGATCCACATTTCTCTCGAGTAGCATTTCAGTGAGTCGAAGTGCATTTTTAAAGGGCGGTGACCAATAAGAATAAATCGGTATTTATTTTTTATTGAACATTTGGAACCATGATCTGCTACGGATCAGACCTAAAACTTTTATAAACTTCGGTAATTTGCCCTTTCAACTCTAGATAAAGCAAAATTGCTATAATTATCAAAAAAATGTTTTACAAATGAGAAAAGAATGGCATTATTATTGAATTTTTATCTGGATGGCTAGGCAAAAAAATGCGATTTCCTCTGTGCAACTGACCGTTTCTGTAACGGAAAGGGTTCGCGAACACTTGGATCGGATGACCGAGACTGGGATGTTCGGTAAGAATGCTGCCGAGACTGCGAACCTTTTACTAATCGATTCGATCAGGGAATACATAGAAAAGGGATCTACGTTCTTGGACTCAAAACCCGAGGACCAATAGATCCAAGAAAAATATTACATAAGATGCCTAACCCAAGATCGAACAGTCCTGAAAATATTGATAAAAATGAATTCGATATGCCTTCAGAATTAAATGAAGACAAGTCGGACGCTCATGATGATCCAAGCGATTGGATATATGCTCAGGAATCTGCTCACGAAGATAGTCTCAGAGAACTTGCCGAAGATATAATCCGATATGATAGTGATTTGGCAAGCATCCTTGCGGATACCGTATCAGGAGATTCGACCACGGGAGAACTTATTCGCCGCATTAGTGCTTGGCAGGCAGCTAATGGGGGAGGTTACAAACGTGCTCGTTCTCGAGGATCCGTTCCTGCTAAGCCTTGGCTATCTTAAAGAAAAGGTTGAGGCTATTTTTTTAGATCAGACTCGTTTTTTGTATTACAGGCATTAGTATATCTGGTGATGCGGATTCGTTTACTCATTGCGCTTGCCTCCATTAGTCAGGCGTTTGCTGAGCTGGTTCCTGTTAATGATCTTGGTTTGAGAATTACTGCAGGATTTGAGATTACTCATTATGCTGATTCAGTAATTGCACCAGATGTCTATTCAATGACTTTGGACCCTTCCGGATTTGTTGTGATTTCATCTAGAGGTTATATCAAGCGATTAACGGATAAAGATGGAGACGGGGTAGCAGATACAGAAACATTGCTTATTAAATCAAGTGCCGGCGCAATGGGTATGCTTTTTCTAGATGAAAGGACTCTACTCACTACAGAAGGAGGATATTTCAACCGTTACATTGATAAGAATGGAGATGGTAAATTTGATTCTAAACCTTTTAGGATAGGTAAGTTTGGGGGCGGAGAACATGGAATTCATGCCATTCGAAAGGATAGTCAGGGAAGAATATATTTAATTGGAGGAAACGATTCTAAATTTGCCGCTCATCAGGACATGAAGGGATACCCTCAATTAGAGGGTGGTGCCTTGATCCGTTATTCTTCTAATCTTTCTGAGCCTACTCTCTTGTGTCATGGATTACGAAATCCCTATGATTTTGATTTTAATAGTGAGGGTCAAATATTTACTTATGACAGCGATTGTGAGAGGGAATTTTTCCTTCCATGGTATTCTCCTACTAGGCTCTATAGGCTAGAGGACGGTGCCCATCATGGGTGGCGTTTATCAGGCTGGAAGCGTGGCTGGAAAAGACCGGACTATTATCACGATAGCGTAAAGCCAGTAGTTAATATTGGGAGGGGATCTCCTACAGGAGTCGCTGTCTACAGACATACAGCGTTTCCTGAACATTATCATGACGCTGTCTTTTATTGTGATTGGACCTTTGGCAAGGTCTATGTCACGCAGCCCACTGGTCTCATTGAAGAAGTTGGCTTTCCGGTTACCGATACTTTTCTCGAATCCTCAGGAACTAATGGTTTTGCTCCAAGTGACATTGAAGTGGGATCAAATGGTTCAATTTTTCTTTCGGTTGGTGGTCGAGGTACGACTGGATCCGTTTATCATATCAGTTATAAAGATCCGAAGCCTGAGGCAGGGCCTATCGAAATGGGTAAAGTGATTTCAAAAGGGTTTCAAAAGGGTTCCGAAAAATTGAATCCCGGACTTAAATCTGAAGAAGCGATGATCGTGGCTAGGCATCTTGATAGTACATTATTACATGCACCTATAGAGGATAGAATGAGATCGCTTCGTTTGTTGATGAAAGCTTTAGGTGATTGGAACTTGAAGAGTCCATCAAAAGAATCTTTCACTGGATATGAACTCTCTACCAATCAAATTTTTAATGAAGAACATAATGATCTACTTGTCATGGCCCGCAATTCGTCTCGAGCGCTGTTGCATTCTCTGGACCTAGATGAGCGGAGGGAATCTGCTCGACTCATTGCCATGTTGCGTGATTCTCACCCCATCTCTTCTGCAAGGATATTAAATTTTATTACTAAAGATACCAGGCCTGAGGAGGACTTTCATTTTCTTACATGTCTGTCCCGATTGTCATCGAGGTTGGATGCGGATTCAGCTAAGCAAATATCAGAATCGATCCTGCGTCTCGATTCAAAGGTTCAGGGCAAGCAGGTGAGATCCAAGCAAACTTACATTGATAGGCTTAATGAAGTGATCGAAGGCCTTGCAGAACGAGGCCCAATTTTTGAATACTTATGCAAAAGCCCACTCCTGGCCAGACCCAATCATGCCGGAATTGCAGGAGCCCTTCCTGAGCCTTTCCGTAGTAGGGCCGCTGAAGTTTTCTTTTTAGCCGCGTTGAAAGAGCCTAAGGGTGGTTGGAGAGCTAATTTGATTACTCTAATTTCTTCTCTTGAGTTGACACGTTCAGCGCCACTTTTCAGGGTCCTATCAGAGAATCCTTCTCTTAGAGCTGCTGCCGTCATCCAATTGTCCAAGGAACCTGCAGAGGTGGACCGCCCATTGTTTTTGGCTGCTCTTAGTTATAGCGATAAAAATGTAGTATCATCATCTATCAGGGCACTGGAAGTTCTTGGTCCGAGAGCTGAACCCGAAGAATTAATAGCACTCTTTGGAGTGTCTGATATGCGTCTTAGCTTGCCTTTAATCAGCCATCTTGCGGGAAAAAAATTGGAAGATAAGGGGGCAGCTACTAAGTGGCTTGCAAAAAACTATCCTCTGATTGCCAGTTCATTCAGGACGGATAATCCAAGTTCCAAGGTCAACTGGGATGCAATCTTATCTGAAGTTGATTGGACTGTAGGAAATCTAAAAAAGGGAGAGAAAATTTTTGCAGAGAGGGCATGTGTTTCTTGCCATCTTTCTGCAAATGCATTGGGTCCGGATCTGGCTGGTATTTCAAAGAGATTATCTCCGACTGATCTTTTCCGGTCGATTGTAATGCCAAATGCTAATGTTCCGCCGGCTTATAGGGCGACAGTCTTCACTATGAATGATGGGACTAAGCACATCGGAAGAATTGCATTTAATTCTGCCGATGGGGTCATAGTAAGAACAGGGTCAGGAAGGACAGTGAGATTAAATGAACCCGATATCATTGAACAGAAGGACTGGTCCAATTCACTCATGCCTGAAGGATTGCTTCTGGGCCTTGGGGCTGATCAGCTCGCGGATCTTTATGCATATTTAAAGACGCTTTGAGCTGATGTTTATTTTATGATTTGTCAATTTCTGTACCGCAGTGATAGCAAAAAACAGCACTCTGGTGGTGTCCGTCCCGGTTACATTCTGAACAAGATCGACCGCTAGCTGCTGTACGCTTTGAATCTCTCATGGCACCTATTACTATACCTGTAGGAACCGCAATGATTGCATAACCAATGAGGACCATGAAACAGGTGATTATTTTTCCTGCTGTCGTTATAGGAACAACGTCTCCAAACCCTACAGTTGTTATAGTTATAATTGCCCAATAAATACTTGTAGGAATGCTGCTGAATTTCACGTTCTGGGAACCCTCGACAATGTACATTATTGAACCTGTTACGGTCACAAGGGTCAGAATGAAGAACAGAAAAACAAATATCTTTCCGCTACTATCACGCATTGCCCTTATGAGTCGGTTCGAATCACCAATGAGATCAATTAATTTGAGTATCCTGAATACTCTTAGCATCCTTAAAATTCTTACGATGGCCAAGTAATGTGCGCTGTCTTCATTCAGTAAGAGTGTAATCCATAGGGGTATCCAGGCGAGCAGGTCGATGATCCCATAAAAGCTTAGGATATATTTGAAAGGCGATTTGACCGAGTAAATCCGCGCAGCGTATTCAAACATGAATAACATAGTGAAGATCCATTCGGCTGCCCTGAGCGCATCACCGTGCAGATTGCGAACACTTTCCACGCTTTCGAGCATAGTTGCAAAAACGGCGAGCAATATTAAAACAAGTAATACAATATCAAACCCTTTGGAGGCTGGAGTATTGTGATCAAATATGATTCTCCGAATTTTTTCCCGGAAATGAACCGGTTTTATGGAAGTGTTATCACTCATTGTATTTTAACTATTAATCCATAATTACTTAATCTGCAAAGTGCGGCGTCATGGATTAGTTATTAGTGAAAACTTTTTTTAAAGAGATCGATTCAAATTCCACTTTAGTTTCATAACTTGCTATTCCAAAAGGCTGACAATTTTCAATCGGGCCCGGGCGCATGGAAATATTTTTGTCCGCGATGAGGCAATTAACGACTAATTTTTTATCTATCCAACACCGGATTCTTCCATAAGTGACTTCCACTCTAATTGTATACCAACGATCATGATCATAATTCAGAGTACTTCTAGTAGTGTTCCTGTTTGCATCGAGATAATCAATATTGGATAACCCTGTGACCTGTCCTCCCCATGCCCCTGCTACAAAGGTGCAGCAAGAATTCTTTTCAGGAACTGGAAAAGTGAGTGCACAAAAAAAATCTCGCCCATCAATCTTACGTGCTTTTACTATAATTTCGTATTCTTCATCAGGCGGTTTGAAGTTGGAATCATTGATAACCATACCGGTCATAGGGTCTCCACGATCAAAAATTATTTTCCCGTTTTCAGTTCTTACTTTGGTAACGCTTTCTTCACCAAATTGAATTTCTTCCCAAATCCCTAAAGATTTACCATCAAATAATTCGATGACAGATTCATCTGTAGGGATTTTTTTATCAGACCCTTTATTTGAAGAGCAGGAAAAAGAGTTTAGTATGGCAACTGCCGTGATGGCATGTTTCAGTTTTAACATATTATTAAAGACATGAATATGAACTTCAGAATTTTACTCCGTTCTTTAATTGTAGGCACAACTTTATGCCATATTAACTGTTTGCCAAGTCCTGCACAGGATGGCCTCTTTGCCCCTAGAAAATCAAAATTAATTCTAAAGGCGCCAGTTCCAAAAAATGTTACTGAGGCGAAGCAGCTATTTGTTTCCAATTACTCCAATATTGCGGAGGCTGCCTCTAGGTCAGCGCTTTCTAAAGGGATGGCTCTCAAGGTAGCTATTTCTGCTTTTGTTAAAGATCCTAATAAGGAAAGGCATCTACTCGCAAAGGTCAGCTGGATGGAGGCAAGATTACCTTTTCTGCAGAGTGGATTTTCCCATGTAATTGCCGAATCCGGGAAAGTTAATCGTGACATCTCTAATCGGTTGAACGGTTGGCCAATTGATCCGGGGCATATCGATTATACTTCCTTAATTGCAGGAGGAAATATAATTAGCAGCAAAGAGAAGTATCCGGCCATTACTTGTGAATTTCTGAGGAGCATGAATTTGAAGGCAGGGCAATCAGATTTTACAACTGGGTATCATGTCATTGAGTTTCTTTTGTGGTGTGAGGATTTAGACAAATCATCAAGCGGAAAACGTTCATTCAAAGACTATGATACAAATAATTCAGAATTGGCCAAGCGTCGGGCAGATTATTTAGTAGCCTGCTGTGATCTTCTCATTCAAGACTTGGAGAATCTGGTATCTGAGTGGGATCCTGAGAGTAAAAATAATTTAAGATCGCGTTTAGAGTCAATGCCGTCGGATCAAGCAATCACAAAGATATTAGGAGCGGTTTCGTTTCTGGCTGAGGGTCTGGCAAAGTCCCAAATTGGTTCTATAATTTCTAAGGGGTCAGTTTTTAAGGAGCAATCTACATTCAGTGACACGACGCATTTTGATTTTTTACATACAGTTGCAGGGATATCTAATCTGGCAGCTGGTGCTTATGTCGGATTGGATGGAAAGTTACAGGTTCTAGGCCTTGGTTTAATAGGTCTTGCAGAGCAGATTCCTAATTCACCAGCTGATAAGATCCGCTCCTTAATTAATAATGCGATGAAGTCAGCTCAAGCATTCAAGGGACCGTTTGATGTGTTTAATCAAGAAGGAGAAAACCTGAGCCCATCTGAAGAAGCGACTGTTACTCTAAAGGCTCTCTCTGAGAGCCTGCATGCATTTGCCAAAGAGATTAATACTCTTTCGAAAGGCCTTGGTTCTTAATTGCTTGAAACGCTTAATCTATAAAATAAAGCATTACCAAGAGAACTGAAAGGCTCGTTCGAACGATAAGTTACCTTTTCTGTTCCGTCATCATTGTTGGTTGTAGAAACTAAACTGAATTGATCCGATGATTCGTTCCATTCTCTGAGATTTGAACTTGTCTGGATCAAATGGGTAATGCCATTAGCGGCAGAGCTTTTTTGAAACTCAAAGATTACATATTGTCCTGTCTGTCCGTTAACGTCTATAGATTCGATCCTAATAGATGGAGCGCTTCGAGAATTTGAATTTGCGTCATCTGTTCCAAGGGCAAATTCAAGGAAGGCGTTTTGACCGTCTTGGTCCTCATCTTTTTCTGGGTCACCGTTGAATCCTGCGCCTTCTTCTTGGCCGGGGCTTCCTCCAACATAGCCACTAGCACGCCAGCTCGTTGCTTTTGAATGATCAGGGTTCGTCGTTGGGTCTATCAGAGTTAATGTAAAACCTTCTCCATCTGCTGAGGTGGGCCATGGTTCTACGTCGTTATAAGTAAAGTCTTTGATAGTGCTTCCTGATTCTCCAAGTATGGCAATCTGTTCTCCGTCATTACTCAAATTTCCTGAGAAATTTCCAGCAATGATTACATTTGGATTTCCGTAACGGAAATTGAAAGCTTCTATGTTGTCTACAATGACTAACCTTTTACCTGGAGGGAGTACGAGCGCTTCAGCGCTGAGTCTATTGTCAAAAGTAAAATCAACGCCCTGACTGATTGCGACTCCTTCGAGGTTAACTGAACGGGTCGGATGAATGTTCATTAGCTCAATGAATTCAAAGTCTCCTCGGCTTTCATGGCCTGCCTCTTTTTCTTCGTCCGTTGCTGATGCAGGGCGGTAATTAAGTTCAGAGACAACAATATTATTATTGGATGCGGTTAACGTGTTTACTTTGAAAAGTGCTTGGGTTGCCGGGCTCCAGTCGGCTCCATCGAATGTCCGTGCTCGGACTTCGACACCACCTTCAAGTCCTATCGAACCTTCATAAGCGTAAGCATTTGGCGAAGGACTGTTCCCAGACCCTGCAGTTGCGATGAGTTCAAATCTCCATAATGCATCACTGCTATTTGCTCCGGCATTTAATCCATGCATAGCCAACATATTTTCACCTACGTTTAATCTTTCGATATGAGGAGTCATATCAAATTCCATAAAGGTCATAGCTTCAGAATCGCTATGAGTTGAAGTTGCTCTTGAGTTCCAAAGCAAATCTGCCGGACTACGCGCTGAGTCACGCGTGGCTTCTTCTCCATTCAGATATGCTACGAAACTGTCATCGTACTTGACTCTAAGTGTGAGCTGAGTGAGTCCTTCGAGCTGTTTGGCAGTTATATTGAATGGTACACGAATATATGCAGTTGGATTGATGCGATACATTTCTTCTTCAACATCGACTCCGATATTAGGATCGTAAGTACCTGAAGGGCTTCTCTCGATTCCAACGCCCTGTTTCCCTATCGTCCAATTGTCACTGTTAGGAGGTGAAGAAGTGTCTGTCCACTGTGCAATGGAAAGAGAACTGCCTCCATTTGTTTCGGAAGGAATTAATACTTCACAGTCTGAATTTTCAGTAATGAATGTGGTCACAATGCCTCTTGCATTTCCTGGTACTCTTGGATCGGTGCCGTCAATAGTATAATAGATCGTTGATCTTGACCATTTGTTCGGGTCAGATATCTGTAACTTGAATCCTGAGCTGACCTCGCCCCCTAACTTATTGAAGTCCGGTGGGAGGGCGTAATCTGAGTTGGATTCTGATGTGCCTCTTGATTGAGTTTCTACCCAATCAAGTCTTTGCCTGAGCCAGTTCTTCATCCAATCGACTTCGGCCTGGTGAGTGCGCCTTGACTGATAGCCTCCAGCATTTGGCCAGAGGTAATTTCCGAGAATTCTCCACTTATTAAAGTTGCGTGTGGCTGCGGATTCCCCCTGAGCGTTAGGTAAATCTAGTTCAGCGTCCCAACGATCAATTTGGTTCATGAGGTTTTCGTCACTAAATGTGCTTCTCCTAAGTTCCCAGAACCTGTCCCAGTATGCTAATCTGAATTCTCTGCTCTTAAATAGTCTCTGATACCAGTAGTAGTCGCTTCCACCTACCTGGGGATAATACCAACCTCTAGGATTTTCTCCGCCAAGATAATTGGCATTTCCCAGACCTAAATTGTAATCCCATACAGGGAGGGCACGAATTTTTCCGTATCTTGGTTTAACGAAATAGGCACTGATCCTGTAACCGTCAATTTCTTTAAACGATTCAACAAACAAGTGATTGTCAATGAAGGTAGGAACATTAATGAATCCATTATAGCCGGCTTGTGGATCTTCAAAGTCTTCTCCATGCAGAGCTCTTTCAAAATCGTTGATGTAACCTTTTAGATAATTTAACTGGGTTGTGCTGACTCTTTCAGGATCGTGCATGTCCAGAGGAACCCTTTCCACGGCAGTTGACCAGGGCTGGCTACGTGGCGCTTTATCCTTTTTGAAGATATAACCTCCCTGTATCAGTTCTGGATCAGTGACGTCATTTTCTAGGTCATCGATTTCTACCCTTCCTTTGGCTATTTTGATTTTTTCCATGAGCACATAAACGCCACGATAATCGCTCATTGATACGTCACTTCCTTTTCGGGTATTAACGAATAACTCAACGAATTTGGTCCTAACTCCGCCCTGATTCCCCCACAAGTCTCTGGCCAGATTGTATGTGAGTACGTTACGCATGAGGGTCTTATCAGAATAAGGTGCATGAATGATCCAGTCTGATTCACTGGGCATACCGAGTATGGACTCGTCCTTGTCTTCCCCCTCATTATTATTAATTTCCCAAGCATATTGTTTTTTAGCGAATCCTGATGAGCTTTGCCCACGGATATGCATGCCTCCTCTTCCTTGAAAGTCGGGAGTCCCGTTCATGTGGGCCAATCCGTCAGCAGGGTCCTTGTCAATAACGACGTTGTATGAGAAACGGAAATTTCTATTTCCATCATCGATGTTAGCTCCATTTGTGTCTGCTACAATAATAGGCAATCCGGAAGTAAAATTGGCCACGCTAGAGTTCAGTTCAATGAAGGTTCTACTCTTTACGTTGCTTGGAGGTCTACCAGGTTCATAGATCCTTGCACGGATCGTGGTCGTGTCCCTGATTGTGAAGGGTGAACCGTTATATACTGTGGAGGAAGATGTGGGAACACTGTTGTTGGTTGTGTATCTGACGACTGCGCTCGGTGATTCAGGGTTGAGGATGCGGAGAGTAGTGCTCCCACTGAAAAGTCCACCGGGCTTATCAAATTGGAGTTCTTCGCCTGGTGGATTCGGAAACTGGGGGCCCCGGTTTGAACTTCCTGGCGTAGGATTATCAAAGTATCCGAACGTTCTTTCTGTTCCGAGTTCTCCGTAGCTCACGTCCTCGACCTGTTCTTCATAATTAAATTCGCTGAGGATGGTTTTCCCGTCTGCGGCAATGAAAGCGAGCTGACCATTTTCACCTGCTAGAGAAAAGTTCGAGTGAAGTTCACTGTTGGGTTTTCTGCGGTTCTTTCCAGAGGCAAATACGATCAGGTAATCGTTGGAATCAATTGTCACAGCAGGAAATTCCCACTTGGTTAAATCTTCGGTATTATCTGTCAGGAAGTAGCCTCCTAGATTAACAGCTGAATCTTTTCCATTGTGTATTTCTATCCAGTCGGAAGTTTCTTTGTCTTCGTCTTCCAGTGTAATGTCATTCCTTGCACAAAACTCACTAATATAGAGTTCCCCGTTCCTGACAGGTTCATTTGTTTCTGTGCTTATAATAAGGTTATCAATGAAAAGATCCTGGTTTGCACCACCGACACGAGCTGAGATGATAAATGTGTGTTCATCATTAGGATTAAATCCAGCAGTATCAATCCCCGTGAAATTTGCATTTGTGTTCATTCCTGTGGTAGTGAATGAAGCCCCGGTCCCTGGATCCCAAGTCATTTCAATGCTGCCCTGAATTCTTTGCCCGTCGTTGAGAATTATTCCATTCTCAAAAGCGAGTTGATCAATATCTGCTCCGTTCACGATTCCAGAAATGTTAACTCCTTGCTCCGAGTCACCGTTACGCCATGTGTCCACTTCGAAAGATAGGTTCTCAGTTACTCCTGGACGACCCACCATTCCTTCTTCTGCTTGGCCTGGATCACCCATTGGGGCGTTACCGTAATTTAGTGAAAAGCCGTCAGCAGGGTCATTGCTGCCAGGACCGTCATAGAGTTCATAATCGAAAGTAATCGTAAACCCTTGTGAAGAGCCTGAAATGGCTGGAACTGAAAAGCTTGAAAATCCTAATGCTTCTCCGTCCTGGGTTAACTGTAAACGACCATCAACAATGCTCGCGGCTTGGCCAGTAATGACCGAACCGTCACCAAGTTCAGTGGTGCCGTTTGGAAAGCCATTGAAGTCTTGATCATAAGATTCAGCCATGGTTGGCACGATTGGCATGAAGTATAAGAGTGGTAG